>DASRUM010000034.1:0-21307 GCA_035655415.1 Pseudomonas sp. | reverse complement strand
CTGGAAGCCGCAAGCGCTGAGCAGGGTGGCCAGGCCAATTACCAACAGATTCCGTTTGATCATCTTTTATCCCCTTGGCGTGTCTTGCGGCGCGCCGTTGTGCGGTCGCGCCGAGCTTAATCAGTTGGCGACTAGTCAGTTGGCAACAATGTTGACCAGTTTGCCTGGCACCACGATGACCTTGCGAATGCTCAGGCCTTCGGTAAAACGCAGCACATTCTCGTTGCTGCGGGCAGTGGCTTCGACATCTTCGCGGCTGGCACTGGCGGGGACTTCAATCTGCCCGCGCAGCTTGCCGTTGACCTGGATCACCAGGGTCAGGCTGTCCTGCACCAGCGCGCTTTCATCCACCTGCGGCCAGGATGCGTCGATGATGGCTTCGTCATGGCCCAGTTCCTGCCACAGCTGATGGCTGATATGCGGCGTAATTGGCGCCAGCAGCAGGGCCACGGCTTCCAGACCTTCCTGCATTAGGGCGCAGTCCTGAGCTGTGGTTTGTGCGGCTTTTTCCAGCACGTTCATCAGCGTCATCACCTGGGCGATGGCGGTGTTGAATTTGTGGTGTTGGCCAATATCGAAGCTCGACTGCTTGATCGCCAGATGAATCGCCCGGCGCACAGCCTTCTGCTCGTCATCCAGGCTGGCCAGGTCGAGTGCACCTACGATGCCCTGATTGACGTGGTTTTGCGCCAGGCGCCAGACGCGGCGCAGGAAGCGGTTAGCGCCTTCAACGCCGGAATCGGACCATTCGCAGCTCATATCCGGCGGCGAGGCGAACATCATGAACAGGCGGCAGGTGTCGGCGCCGAATTGATCGATCATCGACTGTGGGTCGACGCCGTTGTTCTTCGACTTGGACATCTTCTCGGTGCCGCCGATTTCCACCGGCAGGCCGTCGCTTTTCAGTTTGGCGCTGATGACCTTGGCTTTGCTGTCACGCTCCAGCTCGACATCGGCCGGGTTGAACCAGTCCTTGCCGCCGTTTTCCAGGGTGCGGTAGTAGGTCTCGGCGACCACCATGCCCTGGGTCAGCAGGTTCTTGAATGGCTCATTGGAGCTTACAAGACCTTCGTCGCGCATTAGTTTGTGGAAGAAGCGCGCGTACAGCAGGTGCAGGATCGCGTGTTCGATACCACCGATGTATTGATCCACCGGCAGCCAGTGGTTGGCCGCTTCAGGGTCGACCATGCCGCCGGTGTAATGTGGCGAGGCGTAACGGGCGTAATACCAGGACGACTCAACGAAGGTGTCCATGGTGTCGGTTTCGCGCTTGGCCGGTGCGCCGCATTTCGGGCAGCTGCATTCGTAGAATTCAGGCATGCGCGCCAGCGGGCTGCCGGCGCCATCCGGCACTACGTCTTCTGGCAGTACGACTGGCAGCTGGTCTTCCGGCACCGGTACGTCGCCGCAGGTATCGCAGTGGATAATCGGGATCGGGCAGCCCCAGTAACGCTGGCGGCTGATCCCCCAGTCGCGTAGGCGGAACTGGGTTTTGCGCGCGCCGTGGGCGTTGGCTTCCAGATCGGCGACGATGGCGTCAAAAGCCGCAGTGAAGTCCAGATTGTCGTATTTGCCGGAGCCAATGGTGCTGAGGCCAGCTTTGTCGCCGTACCAGTCTTGCCATTGAGTGGCGTCGTATTCTTTGCCTTCGCCGGCATAGACCTGCTTGATCGACAGGTCATATTTGTTGGCGAATTCGAAGTCGCGCTCATCGTGCGCCGGCACGGCCATGACCGCGCCTTCGCCGTAGCCCCACAACACATAGTTGGCGACGAATACTGGCAGCTTGTCGCCGGAGAGCGGGTGAATAACGAATTGCCCGGTGGCAACGCCTTTCTTCTCCATGGTGGCCATGTCGGCCTCGGCCACGGAGCCGGCTTTGCATTCGGCGATAAAGGCAGCGATAGCCGGATTGCTCTCGGCGGCACGTTGCGCCAGCGGATGCTCGGCGGCCACGGCGACGTAGGTGGCGCCCATCAGGGTGTCGGGGCGGGTGGTATAGACCTTGAGCTGACCGTCGATACCGACGCTGGCTTGGTCATAGTCGAACACCACGTCGGCGCCGAAGCTCTTGCCGATCCAGTTGCGCTGCATGGTCTTGACCTGTTCCGGCCAGCCATCCAGTTCGTCCAGGCTACTCAAGAGCTCTTCCGCGTAAGCGGTGATCTTGAAGTAGTACATCGGGATTTCGCGCTTTTCGATTACCGCGCCGGAACGCCAGCCGCGGCCGTCGATCACCTGCTCGTTGGCCAGTACGGTCTGGTCGACCGGGTCCCAGTTAACGCTGCCGTTCTTGCGGTAGATCACGCCCTTTTCGAACAGGCGGGTGAACAGCCACTGTTCCCAACGGTAGTAATCCGGCTTGCAGGTGGTGACTTCGCGAGTCCAATCCACGGCCAGACCCAGCGACTTCAGCTGGGTCTTCATATATTCGATGTTTTCGTAGGTCCACTTCGCCGGTGCGACCTGGTTCTTCATTGCGGCGTTTTCCGCTGGCATGCCGAAAGCGTCCCAGCCCATGGGCTGCAGTACGTTCTTGCCGAGCATGCGCTGGTAGCGGGCGATCACGTCGCCGATGGTGTAGTTGCGCACATGGCCCATGTGCAGCTTGCCGCTCGGGTAGGGGAACATCGACAGGCAGTAGAAGCTCTCCTTGCCCGGCTGTTCGCTCACTACAAAGGATTTCTGCGCGTCCCAATGGGACTGCGCGGCGGCTTCAATTTCACGGGGCGAGTACTGTTCTTGCATGGCTACCGGCGCTGGGAATAAGGGCTTGCGGGAAACGCTGTAGCATACATGAGCCCCGCTTATTCAGGGAAACCCTGATTGCGCCGCGCTCCAGCTACGGCGGCCTGCCCGGCCGCACTTAGCCAGCCGCGCCTCGCCGGCCGCCCTAGCCGGTCGCGCCGTTTGTCGCGAGGCACTGCCGGTTAAAGCGCGAACGCTAAGCTTGCTATATGGAGCAGCAGCCTGCTCCGGCGCGAGGTGCAGGATGGCGGAGTTTCGGCGTGGTGCAGCGGGGGGCGGGCTCTATGAGCGGCTGCTGCAACGTCTTGCCATGGCGTTGGATGAGGCGGACAACCTGAGCGTACTGTCCGCTCAACCGCAGCAGGAGTTGGAGTTGCGCGGCTTGACGGCGGCGGAAATGGAGCTGATTCGCGCCTACCTGGATCGCGATTTGGGCTGGCTGCGCGGCTGGCATGCCGCGGCTCAGGAAATGGCGCAGATCGAACAGTTGCCGAGCTCACGCAAGGTCGGCCGCTCCGGCCACAAACCCACCGCGGCGCTGCCCGGCAAGATCAAACCGCTGCTTAAACGCCGATTGCAGCTGTGTTGTGCGCTGTGCGGCACCCAGGCGGGCTGGCAGTCCGGCAATGGCGTACAGGCCTGCAAAGCCTGCGGCTCGCAGTTGTTTCGCGTGACAAATCACCGGTAGGCTGCGCGCACCCACGGAGGTGCCCAATGCCGATTCGCTACATCCTCAAACAGTTCTTCCTTCCGCCAGGCCTGTTCCTGCTTTTGCTGCTGGCCGCCTGGTGGCTGCGTCGGCGTTTTCCGCGTCTGGCGCTGGGGTGTTTTGTGGCGGGCTTGGGCGGTATGTGGCTGTTTAGTTTGCCGGTGGTGGTCGAGTATTCGGCGCGGATACTGGAAACCGAGCCGGCCTTGAATGAGCGGCAATGGACTGATCTGGCTCGGCAGGCGGAAGTGATTGTGGTTCTGGGTGGCGGGCGTGAACTGGCTGACCCTGGTTGGGGCGCTGATCAGCCCAGCCTGATGGCGTTGGAACGGGTGCGTTTCGCGGCGCGGCTGGCCAAGGCTTCGGGCTTGCCGCTGCTAACCAGTGGCGGGTTGCACTATGGCGTACCGCCCAGCGAGGCGGCGTTGATGGCCGAGGTGCTGGCACGCGATTACGACGTGCCGGTGCGTTGGCAGGAAGGCTTGAGCCGCACCACCTGGGAGAATTCGACCCACAGCGCTGAGCTGCTGAAACAGGCGGGGATTACCCGCGTGGTGCTGGTGACCCAGGCCTGGCATATGCCCAGGTCGCGCTGGAGTTTCGAACAGGCGGGTTTGCAGGTGGTCAGCGCGCCGATGGGCTTTCTCGGTACGCCCAATGGCCGGCCTGCTGGCGGCTGGTTACCGGAAAGCAAGGCAGTCTGGCAGAACGGCCTGCTGCTTAACGAGGCCATTGGCCTGCTGGGCTATCGGCTGTTCTACCCAGGTACGGCTGCGCCATAGCGAGCCCCGGCTGGCCAGGGCTCACATCATTTAGCTATTGATCTGCTCGGCATGGTGGCAAGCCACCTGCCGTGCATCAAGCAGGCGCAGCGCCGGCTGTTCAACCTGGCAACGGTCAGTGGCATGCGGGCAGCGTTGGTGGAAGGCGCAACCGCTGGGGGGCGACAACGGGTTGGGCAGCTCGCCACTGATCTTGATCTTCGGTTTGCTCGGATCAGGATGGATAGTCGGCGTCGCCGACAGCAACGCCTGGGTATAAGGGTGCAGCGGGCGGCTGTAGATCAGCTCGCTGGGGCCCATTTCCACCGGGCGGCCGAGGTACATCACCAGCACATCATCGGCAACGTGGCGCACCACCGAGAGGTTGTGCGAGATAAATACGTAGCCGGTGTTGAACTGCTCCTGCAGGTCCATAAACAGGTTGAGCACCTGGGCCTGGATCGACACGTCCAGCGCCGAAGTCGGTTCGTCCGCTACCAGCACCTTGGGTTGCAGCATCATCGCCCGGGCCAGGGCGATACGCTGGCGCTGGCCGCCGGAGAACATATGTGGGTAGCGCTGGTAATGCTCGGGGCGCAGGCCGACCTGCTGCATCATTGTCTGCACCCGCTCGCGCCGTTCCAGGCGCGACAGGCCGGTGTTGATCAGTAGCGGCTCGCCCAGCTGATCGCCGACCTTCTGCCGTGGATTGAGCGAAGCATAGGGGTTCTGAAAGACCATCTGTACATCACGGCGCAGCTGCTTGCGCTGGGCCTTGTTGGCGCCAGTCACCTCCTGGCCGGCGATCTGCAGCGAGCCCGAGCTGGGCTCCTCGATCAGCGTCAGGGCGCGGGCCAGGGTGGATTTGCCGCAGCCGGACTCGCCGACCACCGCCAGGGTCTTGCCGGCTTGCAGTTCAAAGGACACGCCATTCAGCGCCTGCACTTGGGCGCTGGGCTGAAACAGGCCGCGGGAGATTTCGTAGTGCCGGGTGAGGTCGCGAGCAGTCAGGACGGCGCTCATCAGGCCACCTCCGCAGTCAGGTTGAGCGGGTAGAAGCAGCGCGCCGCGCCACGTTCATGGGCATCCAGGGTCGGCCGTTGTTCACGGCAGTGCGCCTGGGCGTAGGGGCAGCGTGGCGACAGCAGGCAGCCCACTGGCCGGTCGTAGCGGCCCGGGACGATGCCGGGCAGGGTGGTCAGGCGGCGCTGGCCCTGGCTGTGTTCGGGAATCGCCTTGAGCAGCGCCTCGGTGTAGGGGTGGCTGGGGGCGGTGAACAGCTGCGGCACGTTGCCTATCTCCACCGCTTGCCCGGCATACATCACGCAAACCCGTTGCGCGGTTTCAGCCACCACGGCCAGGTCGTGGGTGATCAGCACCAGGCCCATGTTCTGTTCGCGTTGCAGGCCCACCAGCAGGTCCATGATCTGCGCCTGAATGGTCACATCCAGCGCTGTGGTCGGTTCGTCGGCGATCAGCAGTTTGGGCTCGGCGGCAATCGCCATGGCAATCGCCACCCGTTGGCTCATGCCGCCGGACAGTTGGTGCGGGTAGGCATTCAGGCGGCTGGCGGCGGCAGGGATTTCCACGCGGTCGAGCAGCTGCAGCGCGCGTTGGCGGGCGGCCTGACCTTTGAGATTCAGGTGTTGGCGCAGCACTTCTTCGATCTGGAAACCCACGGTAAAGCTGGGGTTGAGTGCGGTCATCGGGTCCTGAAAGACCATCGACAGGTCTTTGCCGACGATATGCCGACGCTGGCGACCCTTGAGGCGCAGCATGTCGGTGCCGTCGAACTGCAGGCTGTCGGCTGTGACGATGCCGGGGGCGTCGATCAGGCCCATCAGCGCCATCATGGTCACCGATTTGCCGGAGCCGGATTCGCCGACAATCGCCAGCACTTCGCCCTTTTCAACACACAGGTCGAGGCCGTCGACCACCGGGATGGCCGTGGCGTCGCCGAAGCGCACGCTGAGGTTTTTGATATCCAATAGGCTCATGCGGGGTTCCTCACTGCGCATTCTTGAGTTTCGGGTCGAGTGCATCGCGCAGCCCGTCGCCCATCAGATTGATTGCCAGCACGCTGAGCAGAATGGTCAGGCCCGGCAGGCTGACCACCCACCAGGCGCGCTCGATATAGTCGCGCGCCGAGGCCAGCATGGTGCCCCACTCAGGCGTCGGCGGTTGTACGCCGAGGCCGAGAAAGCCCAGGGCAGCGGCATCGAGAATCGCCGAGGAAAAGCTCAGGGTGGCCTGCACGATCAGTGGCGCCATGCAGTTGGGCAGCACGGTGATAAACATCAGTCGCGGCAGGCTGGCGCCGGCCAGGCGTGCGGCAGTGACGTAGTCGCGGTTCAGCTCGCCCATCACCGCTGCGCGGGTCAGGCGCACATAGGACGGCAGCGAGACGATAGCGATGGCAAAGATGGTGTTGATCAACCCTGGGCCGAGGATGGCGACGATGGCCACCGCCAGCAGCAGCGAGGGCAGGGCCAGCATGATGTCCATCAGGCGCATGATCGACGGGCCGAGCAGGCGCGGAAAGAAGCCGGCGACCAGCCCGAGCAGGATGCCGGGAATCAGCGACATCAGCACCGAGGCCAGACCGATCAGCAGCGACAGCCGCGCGCCATGGATTAATCGCGACAGCAGGTCGCGTCCCACTTCATCGGTGCCCAGTAGAAATTGCAGCTGGCCACCTTCCAGCCAGGCCGGTGGGGTGAGCAGAAACTCGCGGTATTGCTCGCTGGGGTCGTGCGGCGCGATCCACGGCGCAAACAGCGCGCAGATCACCAGCACAATCATAAACAGCAGCCCGGCGACTGCGCCCTTGTTGTGGGCGAAGGCCTGCCAGAATTCCTTGAGCGGTGAGGGGTAGAACAGCGATTGGTCGAGTGTGGCTTGCGTGGTCATTGGGCTCTCCTTAGCGCTGATGGCGAATGCGTGGGTTGGCCAGGCCGTAGAGGATGTCCACCACGAAGTTGACCAGAATCACCAGGCAGGCGATCAGCAGAATGCCGTTCTGCACCACCGGGTAGTCACGCGCGCCGATCGATTCGATCAGCCATTTGCCGATGCCGGGCCAGGAGAAGATGGTTTCGGTCAGTACCGCACCGGCCAGCAGCGCGCCGACCTGCAGGCCGAACACCGTGAGCACCGGGATCAACGCATTGCGCAGGCCATGCACAAACACCACGCGGGCCGGCGACAGGCCCTTGGCGCGGGCGGTGCGCACATAGTCCTCGCGCAGCACTTCGAGCATTGCTGAGCGGGTCATGCGGGCGATGACCGCGAGTGGAATGGTGCCGAGCACGATGGCCGGCAAGATCAGATGGCGCAGGGCGTCGACAAATGCGCCTTCTTCATCTGAGAGCAGGGTGTCGATCAGCATAAAACCGGTGACTGGCGGGATGTCGTAGAGCAGGTCGATACGCCCGGACACTGGCGTCCAGCCCAGCCACACCGAGAAGAACATGATCAGCAGTAGACCCCACCAGAAAATCGGCATCGAGTAGCCGGCCAGCGAGATGCCCATCACTCCATGGTCGAACAGTGAGCCCCGTTTCAGTGCAGCAATCACCCCGGCGATCAGGCCCAGGGTGCCTGCGAACAGCAGGGCGGCGAGGGACAACTCCAGGGTGGCGGGAAACAGCGTGGTGAATTCATCCCAGACGCTGGTGCGGGTGCGCAGCGACTCACCCAGATCGCCCTGGGCCAGCTTGCCGATATAGTCGAAATACTGCGCATACAGCGGCTTGTTCAAACCCAGGCGCTCCATGGCCTGGGCGTGCATTTCCGGGTCGACGCGGCGTTCGCCCATCATCACTTCCACCGGGTCGCCGGGGATCATGCGGATCAGCGCAAAGGTCAGCAAGGTAACGCCGAAGAAGGTGGGAATCAGCAATCCCAGGCGGCGTGCGATAAAAGCAAACATGGGGTTTTGTTACTCCGCATCAGTTCATTCGCGCCAACGGCTACGTGGGCCGCTGGCATATTGTGTCGATCTGCCACTGGCGCGCGCCTGGTACGCGGCAGTAGCCCTGTTTTGAGTGCTGCTTGCAGAATCAGTGCCGCTTTACCTTGGCGTAATTATTCGAGCCCATGGGGCTGAGGGTAAAACCCTCGACATCACGGCTGACCGCGCTGACCGGCGGCGCCTCGGTGCACACCACCAGTGGTTTTGCCTGGCCGGCCGCGCAGCCGAGAGCGAGGCTCAAAACAATGCTGGCGCGAAGGGCGAAGGTCATCTGTTGGCTCCTGTAACGGCTTTTTTATCAGGCAAGGAGTGCTTATACGGACTACTTGTCGCCGGGGCGAAACAGCCTCGGCAACGTTCGGAAAGCGCGTTCTTGCTAACGTTTTGGCAGCTACGAAACACTCAGCCGGTGGTTGCCGGGGGAGGAATACAGTCGTTTTTATTAGGTGTTCGGCGGGCGCTCAGGCCCGCCGTTGATGCCGCTCTCAGCGCGTGTTGCTAACGCCATAGAAGCTGTTGCGCCCGAAGGGGCTGATCTCGAAGCCTTTCACGCTGTTGCGCATGGGCTGGTAGACCGTTGAGTGCGCGATCGGGGAGATCGGCAGTTGCTGCTGGATGATCTGCTGCGCCTGTTTATACAGCTCGCTGCGGGCGTCGCGATCAGTAATCGCCTTGGCCTGTTTGACGATCTTGTCGTAGCCGGCATCGCACCACTTGGAGAAGTTGTTGCCGTTGACCGAGTCGCAGCCGTACAGGGTGCCCAGCCAGTTGTCCGGGTCGCCATTGTCGCCAGTCCAGCCAATCAGCATGGCGTCGTGCTCGCCGGCATGGGCGCGCTTGATGTACTCGCCCCACTCGTAGCTGACGATCTCAGCCTTGATGCCGACCTTGGCCCAGTCGGCCTGGAGCATTTCGGCCATCAGTTTGGCGTTGGGGTTATACGGGCGCTGTACGGGCATGGCCCACAGGGTGATCTTGGTGCCTTCGGCAACGCCAGCCTGCTTGAGCAGGGCCTTGGCTTTCTCGATGTCTTGCGGGATGGCGTTGATGCTTTCGTCATAGGACCACTGGGTCGGCGGCATGGCGTTGACCGCCAGTTGCCCGGCGCCTTGGTAGACCGCGCTGATGATCGCCGGTTTATCGATGGCCATGTCCAGCGCCTGACGCACTTCGACTTTGTCGAAGGGCGCGCGGGTTACGTTGTAGGCGATGTAACCCAGGTTGAAGCCAGGCTGGCTGGGCACCTGCAGGTTAGGGTCTTTCTGCAGCGCGGCGAGATCCGCCGGGCGTGGGTTCAGGGTGATCTGGCATTCGCCGGCCTTGAGCTTCTGCGCGCGTACCGAGGCGTCGGTGTTGATGGCGAAGATCAGGTTGTCGATCTGCACATCTTCCGGCAGCCAGTAGTCCTTGTTGCCCTTGAAGCGAATCTGCGCATCTTTCTGGTAGCGGTTGAACACGAAGGGGCCGGTGCCGATTGGCTTCTGGTTGATGTCGGCGGCTTTGCCGGTCTTGAGCAGGTGGTCTGCGTATTCGGCGGAGTGGATGGCGGCGAAGTTCATCGCCAGGTTCTGGATAAAGGCCGCGTCCACGCTATTGAGGGTGAAACGCACGGTGAGGTCGTCGACCTTCTCCACCTTGGCAATGTTCTTGTCCAGGCCCATGTCGGTGAAGTAAGGGAACTCGGTCGGGTAGGCCTTACGGAACGGGTGGTTCTTGTCGAGCATGCGCTGGAAGGTGAAAACCACGTCATCAGCGTTGAAGGTGCGGCTAGGGGTGAAGTACTCGGTGCTGTGGAATTTCACCCCGGGACGCAGCTTGAAGGTGTAGCTGAGGCCGTCTTCACTGGCCTGCCATTCGGTCGCCAGGGCCGGTACGGCCAGGGTGCTGCCGCGCTCGAACTGGGCGAGGCGGTTGAACAGGGTTTCCGAGGCGGCGTCGAAGTCGGTGCCGGTGGTGTACTGGCCCGGGTCGAAGCCGCCGGGGCTGCCTTCGGAGCAGTACACGAGGTTGCTGGCGGATGCGTATGTCGAGCCGAGAAACAGTCCGGCGACGAGCATGGCCTGGATGGACGTGTGAGTGCGCATGAGTACCTCATTTATTCTTTTTTTGGGCGTCATTGAGGGTCAGCCTCGTGGGCTGTGATCAGCACCGCTGCGTTCCGGCCTGTCGGGTGAAGAGGCCGGCCCAGAGCTGCGGTGGAGCGAAATCGCTCAGCAACCTGTCGCGCTCGAAATTAAGTCATGCTGAAATTGAGGTCAACAAAAATTAAGCGCTACTAACATTGGTTGTCACCGTGCTGTGCTAGATAGCACCGGTGCGCGAGGTCAGGGCGTGCTGTGGTCGTCGAACAGGCTCAGGGTGGTGATGGCCAGCATTTCCGCTACGTCTTTGCCGACATTGGCCAGGCGGTGGGCCTTGCCGGCATCGAAATGCACCGAGTCGCCGGCACTCAAGGGATATTGGCGGCCGTCGATGGTGTAGAGAATCTTGCCGGATAACACGTAGGCAAATTCGGCGCCTTCATGGGCGATCAGTTCGGATTGATAGCCGACCGGCATGCTCATTTTCACCGCGTTCAGCTGGTTGCCCGGAAAACTGCTGGACAGGCGCTCGTAGGCCAGGGGCTGGCCTTCGATGGTGTAGCGCACCCGCTCGCCCTGGTGGGAGTCGGGCTCGGGTTGCGGCGGTTGGTCGAACAGTACATTAAGCGGAACGTCGAGTGACTTGGCGATGCTGGCCAATGAGGAAATCGAGATGCCGGTAAGGTTGCGCTCGGCCTGGGAGAGGAAGCTGGCGGTAAGCCCCGACTCGCTCGCGACTTCACTCAGGGTCTTCTTCGCGGCCCGCCGATAGCGGCGCAAACGTTCTCCGATGCGATCTGCGGTCATAACCCTGGCTCGTGCTGAAAGAGCGCCAGTATACCGTTCGGCGTCGTGCAGAAAAGTCGTCGGACAATACCTGTGAATTTAAGTGACACTAAAATAACCGTTGCGCTCTATTTAAGTCAGACTTAAATTTCATGCGTCCAAATCACCAGCCATACAAAGGAGCGCGAGATGACTCTCGGTGTCGGAGGTTGTACGCCGCAACAGGCGCTTGCCGGGCTACACAACATGATGGATGGCGCGCAACCAATCGCGCTTGGTGAATACCAGGCGCGAGTGAGTCGCGCCCAGGCACGGATGCAGACCGAAGGTATTGCCGCGATGTTTATCAACGCCGGCAGCAATCTGCAGTATTTCACCGGCGTGCGCTGGCATCCCAGTGAACGCATGGTGGGGGCCATTCTCCCGGCTGATGGGTCGCTGGAATATCTCGCCCCGGCGTTCGAAGTCGGCACAATTCGCGATTTCCAGGTGCTCGCTGGCGCCATCAATACCTGGCAGGAGCACGAAAGCCCTTATCAGTTGCTACTCGACACCCTGCAGCGGATGGGCATCACGCCCGATCCAGAGCAGCCAGTGAAAATCGGCCTTTGTCCGACGCTGGCATTCTTTATGGTCGACGGCATACGTCGCCTGGCCAGAGGCTACGAGTTTGTCGATGGCGCGGTGATCAGCGCTTACTGCCGGCAGCGCAAATCAGCGGCGGAGCTGGCCCTGATGCAGCGCGCCAAGGACATGACCCTTGAGGTGCACAAGGCCGTCGCCAGTGTGCTGCACGAAGGCATCAGCACCACAGCGGTCGCCGAGTTTATCCAGCAGGCGCATCGCGCCGTCGGCGCAGCGGGCTCGACGTTCTGCATCGTGCTGTTTGGCCCGGCCAGTTCCTTCCCCCATGGCGTCAAACACGCGCAGACCCTCAAGCAGGGCGACATGGTGCTGATTGACACCGGCTGCCAGGTGCACGGTTACCTGTCGGACATCACTCGCAGCTATGTTTTCGGCGATCCCAGTCAGCGTCAACGCGACTTTTGGAATATCGAGAAGGCCGCGCAGTTGGCCGCATTTGAGGCTGCGCAGCTCGGCCAGCCCTGCCAGGCGGTGGATGCTGCGGCGCGGCGCACTTTGGAAGCGGCGGGCCTGGGTCCGGATTACAAGTTGCCGGGTCTGCCGCATCGCACCGGGCACGGTATCGGTCTGGATATCCATGAGGGGCCGTATCTGGTGCGTGGCGATCTGACGCCGCTGGCCGAGGGCATGTGCTTCAGCAATGAGCCGATGATCTGCGTGCCGGGCGAGTTCGGCGTGCGTCTGGAGGATCACTTCTACATGAGCGCCGATGGGCCGCGCTGGTTCACCGCGCCGAGCCATTCGCTGGACGATCCATTCGGTCTGGGATAAGTGCTGGTGCAGTAAATAAAACGGCGGCCATTGGCCGCCGTTTTTTATTGCCAGGGTGGTTACTTGACGCCGACGCCGTAGAACGAGTTCAGCGCGAACGGGCTGATGCGGAAGTCTTCGACCTTCTTGCTCATTGGCTGATAGACCGTGGAGTGGGCGATTGGGGTGATCGGCACTTCGCGCTTGAGAATCACCTGGGCCTGCTTGTACAGCTCGGTGCGCTCGGCGGTGTCGGTCACGCGCTTGGCGGCTTTGACCAGCTTGTCGTAGTCGGCATGGCACCACTTGGAGAAGTTGTTGCCGTCCACCGCGTCGCAGCCGTACAGGGTGCCCAGCCAGTTGTCCGGGTCACCGTTGTCGCCGCTCCAGCCGATCAGCATCGCGTCGTGTTCGCCGGCCTTGGCGCGCTTGAGGTATTCGCCCCATTCGTAGCTGACGATCTTGGCTTTGATGCCGACCTTGGCCCAGTCGCTTTGCAGCATTTCGGCCATCAGCTTGGCGTTGGGGTTATAGGGGCGTTGCACAGGCATGGCCCACAGGGTGATTTCGGTGCCTTCCTTGATACCGGCGGCCTTGAGCAGTTCCTTGGCTTTTTCCGGGTTGTAAGCGGGGTCCTTGATGCTTTCATCGTACGACCACTGGGTCGGCGGCATGCCGTTGGTCGCCAGCTGGCCGGCGCTCTGGTACACCGCGTCGATGATGCCTTGCTTGTTCACCGCCATGTCCAGTGCCTGGCGCACTTCGAGCTGGTCGAACGGCGGGTGGGTCACGTTGTAAGCGATATAGCCGACGTTGAACCCGGCCTGCTCGGGCATGTCCAGGTTCGGGTCTTTTTTCAGCGCGTCCAGGTCCGCCGGGCGCGGGAACAGGGTGACCTGGCATTCGCCGGCCTTGAGCTTCTGCATGCGCACCGAGGCGTCGGTGTTGATGGCGAAGATCAGGTTGTCGATCTTCACCTCATCGGGTTGCCAGTATTCCTTGTTGCCCTTGAAGCGGATCACCGCGTCCTTCTGGTAACGGCTGAACACAAATGGGCCGGTGCCGATGGGCTTCTGGTTGATATCGGCGGCCTTGCCGGCCTTGAGCAGGCTATCGGCGTATTCGGCGGACTGGATCGAAGCAAAGCTCATCGCCAGGTTCTGGATAAAGGCGGCGTCGACTTCGTTGAGGCTGAACTTGACGGTCATGTCGTCGAGTTTTTCGATCTTGGCGATGTTTGCGTCCATGCCCATGTCGGTGAAGTAGGGGAACTCCGACGGATAGGCTTTGCGGAACGGGTGGTCCTTGTCGAGCATACGCTGGAAGGTAAACAGCACGTCATCAGCGTTGAAGTCGCGGCTCGGCGTGAAGTATTCGGTGGTGTGGAATTTCACTTTGGGGCGCAGGTGGAAGGTGTAGCTCAGACCGTCTTCGCTGATGTCCCACTTCTCGGCCAGGCCGGGGATCACTTTGGTGCCGCCACGTTCGAACTGGCTCAAACGGTTGAACACGGTTTCCGCTGCTGCATCGAAATCGGTGCCGGTGGTGTACAGGCCAGGGTCGAACCCGGCGGGGCTACCTTCGGAGCAGAACACCAGGTTGCCGGCGGCGCTGGCAAGTGGCGTGCTGGCGATCAGCCCAGCGGCGAGTAAAGCCTGGATGACGGCGTTCTTACGCATAGTGACCTCATGGTTATTGTGGTTGTGATCCTGAGGGGCCTCTTGTGGAGACCTTGGGAGAAACTATGCAGGGCGTATGCCGGAGGCAAGTGGCATGTCGCAGAGAGAACGGTAATGACGACGCAACAGTATGTTGGTGTCGCATATTTATAAAAGTGCGAGAAAAATATGGCAAAACGCCGCTATCGTCGGATAACGGCGTTGCTTCTGTTTGTAGCAGTTTTTATGGCATCTGCACTTCGATCACACCATCGGCGTTGATATTGACCTGGCTGGTGCCGGCTTCGATCTCCGGCGTCACCGCCGCATCCATCATCGCCGCACCTTTCATGGCCTCCATGCGCATCGGCATTGGCGGCTGGAAACCGCCGCTGTTCAGGCTCAGGCTAACCAGCTTGTAACCGCTGCCGCCGAGGGCTTCGGTGGCCAGTTGTGCGCGGGCTTTGAAGGCTGCCACGGCGTCCTTGAGCAGCGCGTCTTCGTGGGTCTTGCGGGTGTCTGAGGCGATGCTGAAGTTCATCCCGCCCATCTTCAGGGTTTGCAGCATTTCCCCGGTGAGCTTGGACAGCGCGCTGAAGTCGGCGCTTTCCAGGCGCAGCTCGGCGCGCTCACGCCAGGCGGTGATTTTCTGGCCCTTGTCATCGTAAACCGGGTAGCTGTTACGGCTGCCGGAGGCGACGCTGACGCCTTTGACCTTGCGCGCCTGGGCGATGCTGGCGTTGAGGGTTTTGCTGATCTGCGCGGCGAGGGCGGCTGGGTCGCTGTCCTGGGCTTCGCTGTAGAGAGTGACGTGCATCAGGTCGTGAGCAATTTCCTGAGTGACCTCGGCGCGTAGCGCGACCTGGTTGTAGCGGGCTTCTTCGGCCATGGCCGTGGCGCTCAACAGGGTGGCGGTGCTCAGCAGCAGGGCGGTGGCGAGGCGGGACAATGGCAGCATGACGATTCCTTTATATGTTGGGCGCATGGGTTATGCGCGGCTTTCCAGGGGGTAGACGTAGCGATCAGACTAAACGGGTTAAATCCGGTTCCGGAGTTTTTCTCTGGTTTGTGGATGGGCTTCCAGCGGCTGCGGCGTGTTGCCGCAGTTGGCCGTACTGAGGCTTGGTTATACTCCTGCGGCTCGCTGAATGAGCAACTTGGAGATTCTATGCTCGCACCTGTGCAGCTACTGTCGGCGAGCCGGCAAAACCTATGGCGCCTGACCCTTATCCGCATTCTGGTGCTGGCCGCGCAGGCCGGTTCCGTGGGCCTAGCCTACAAATCTGGCGCGCTGCCGCTGCCTTGGCTGGAACTGAGCATCACTCTCGGAATTTCCCTGGTGCTGTGCCTGCTGACCGCCCTGCGCCTGCGCGGGCCCTGGCCGGTGACCGAGCAGGAGTACGCGGTGCAGCTGGGCTGCGACCTGATCATCCATAGCCTGCTGCTGTATTACTCGGGTGGCTCGACCAACCCCTTTGTCTCTTATTACCTGGTGCCGCTGACCATCGCGGCGGCGACCTTGCCCTGGCTCTACACCATCACTTTGTCCGGCCTGGCGTTGGGCGGTTACACCTTCCTGCTGGTCTGGTCGCACCCGCTGGAATTGCCGCAGGGGCCACGGGAAAGCCTGCTGATTTACGGCATGTGGTTGAGCTTTGCTTTGGCTGCGGGCTTGATCACCTTCTTCGTGGCGAAGATGGCCGAAGAGCTGCGCCATCAGGAAGAGCTGCGCGCCGAGCGCCGTGAAGAGGGCTTGCGTGACCAGCAGCTGCTCGCTGTGGCGACTCAGGCTGCTGGTGCGGCACATGAGTTGGGCACGCCGCTGGCGACCATGAGTGTGCTGATCAAGGAACTGCGCCGCGAACATCAGGAACCGACGCTGCAAGAGGACCTGGCGGTGCTGCAGGAGCAGGTCAAGCTGTGCAAGGAAACTCTGCAGCATCTGGTGCGCGCCGCCGAGGCGGATCGGCGTCAGGCGGTGATCGAGCTGTCCTCGGTGGAATGGCTGGAAACCACCCTCAACCGCTGGCACCTGATGCGTCCAGAAGCCAGTTATCGTTATCAATGCCTGGGCCGTGGCGCGCCGCCACGGATGATGCCGCCGGCCGACCTGACCCAGGCGCTGCTCAACCTGCTGAACAATGCCGCCGATGCCTGCCCGGACAAGCTGGACATCCGTCTGGACTGGGATCACCAGTGGCTACGCTTGAGCATCCGCGACTTTGGCGCGGGTGTGCCGCTGGCGATTGCCGAGCAGCTGGGTCGGCCGTTTTTCACCACCAAGGGCAAGGGGTTCGGTCTGGGTTTGTTCCTCAGCCAGGCCAGCGTCACCCGTGCCGGCGGCACGGTTAAACTGTATAACCACGAAGAAGGCGGCACGCTCACCGAGCTGAAACTGCCGCGCGCCTATGGCCGAAGCTAAGGAACTACCCGAATGAGCGATGAAGTGCTGTTCGAAGGTGAAGAACAACCGCACCTGCTGCTGGTCGATGACGATCCGACCTTTACCCGCGTGATGGCACGCGCCATGAGCCGCCGCGGCCTGCGGGTTTCCACCGCGGGCTCAGCCGAAGAAGGCCTGGCCCTGGCTGAACAGGATGTGCCGGATTACGCCGTGGTCGACTTGAAGATGGAAGGTGATTCCGGTCTGGTGCTGCTGCCCAAGCTGCTGGAGCTGGACGCCGAAATGCGCGTGGTGATTCTCACCGGCTATTCGAGCATTGCCACAGCGGTGGAGGCGATCAAGCGTGGCGCCTGCAACTACCTGTGCAAGCCGGCTGATGCCGATGATGTGTTGGCCGCACTGCTGACTCAGCATGCCGACCTGGATACCCTGGTTCCGGAAAACCCGATGTCGGTGGACCGCCTGCAGTGGGAACACATCCAGCGCGTGCTCAGCGAGCATGAAGGCAATATCTCCGCCACCGCCCGCGCTCTGGGCATGCATCGGCGCACCTTGCAGCGCAAACTGCAGAAGCGCCCGGTACGCCGCTGAAGAGGGCTGCGTGCTGATGTAGGAGACGGTAGCAAGGCAATGGTTAGCCAGCTAACATAGGTTGTCAGACAACACCTCTGGTGCTTCCATGCTTGCCGTCGTCCAGCAAACCCTTGCCATCACTGCACCGGTATTCGCCATGCTGTTTCTCGGCGTGGTGCTCAAACGCCTGCACTGGATCGACACCGCTTTTATCAACACGGCCTCGAGCCTGGTGTTTCGCGGCACCATGCCGACCCTGCTGTTTCTCGGCATCGTCAAAGCCGATCTGAGCGCGGCGCTGCAGCCGGCGCTGCTGCTGTTTTTCGTTGTCGCGACCCTGGTTTGCTTTGCCCTGGCCTGGTGCTGGGCGATCTGGCGCATCCCTCATGATGATCGTGGCATCTACACCCAGGGTGCGTTTCGCGGAAATAACGGCATCATCGGTCTGGCGTTGGCCACCAGTCTGTACGGCGACTACGGCCTGTCCCTGGGGGCGGTGCTCGGCGGGGTGGTGATCCTTTGCTACAACGTGCTCTCGGCCATTGTCCTGGCGATCTACAGCCCGGGCGCCAAGACCGGGCCTTTGGCCATCTGTAAGAGCATCCTGATCAATCCGCTGATCATCGGCGTGCTACTGGCGATTCCCTTCGCTTACTGGCGCATTCCATTACCGGCCTGGCTAATGACCTCGGCCGAGTACTTCGCACAGATGACCCTGCCGCTGGCGCTGATCTGTATTGGCGGCACCCTTAGCCTGGCCTCGCTGCGCCAGAGCAGCGGCACGGCGCTGAGTGCGAGCCTGATGAAGATGGTCTGGCTGCCGCTGCTGGCCACCTTGGGTGCCTGGCTGTATGGCTTTCGCGAGGCGGATCTGGCGATCCTCTTTCTGTATTTCGCCAGCCCCACGGCGGCGGCCAGCTTCGTCATGGCCCGCGCGGTGGGCGCCAATCATGAGCTGGCGGCGGCGATCATCGTGATCACCACCTTGGTAGCGGTGGTTACCACCAACCTTGGGCTATTGCTGTTGCAGTGGGGCGGCTGGATTTAGCTATGCGGCGCGCATTAAAAAGCCGGGCAGTGCCCGGCTTTTTGTTGTGTTGCGCTCAGACATGCTGGTAGTCGTCGATCACTTCCTGCGCCGCGCGGA
Source organism: Pseudomonas sp. (assembly GCA_035655415.1). GTDB lineage: Bacteria > Pseudomonadota > Gammaproteobacteria > Pseudomonadales > Pseudomonadaceae > Aquipseudomonas. The sequence continues at coordinate 3,072 of DASRUM010000034.1, read as the reverse complement.
AGGCATCGATGGCCGCCGGCACGCCAGCATACACCGCGCAATGCAGCAGGGTTTCGCGGATTTCCTCAACCGTACAGCCGTTGTTCAGCGCGCCGCGCACGTGGCCCTTAAGCTCTTGCGGGCATTTCAGTGCAGTAAGCGCCGACAGCGTGATCAGGCTGCGGGTCTTGCGATCCAGCCCGCCCCGGGTCCACACGCCGCCCCAGGCGTGTTCGTTGACGAAGTCCTGCAGCGGCTGGGTAAAGTCGGTGGCGTTACCCAGGGCGCGGTCGACGAAAGCGTCGCCCATCACTTCGCGGCGGACTTTCAGGCCTTGCTCGTGGCTATCGCTCATTTCGCTCTCCTCAAACCTTCTGTTTATGCCAGGCCCGCCCGGCAATAATCACCAGAGTCACTGCGGTCAGCGGCAGGGCGTAGCCGAGCATGGCGTCACCGAAGACTTCGGCGAACGACCGGCCGGTCGACGACAACACCAGGTAGACCGTGTAGGCCACGTAGTAGGCGAGGAACAGCAGGCCTTCCCAGCGGTTGATGCGGTAGCCGGCGAAGAAAATTGGCAGGCAGGCCACGGCCACGGCGATCATCACCGGGAAGTCGAAGGCCAGGGCGTTGGCGGCCACGCTGATGGCTTGCGGCGAGACCATCGAGGCCAGGCCCAGTACGCAGAGCAGGTTGAAGATATTGCTGCCGACGATATTGCCCACGGCGATATCGCGCTCGCCCTTGATGGCGGCCATGATCGAGGTGGCCAGTTCCGGCAGCGAGGTACCGATGGCGACCACGGTCAGGCCGATCACCAGTTCCGAGATGCCCAGTGCGCGGGCCATGGTGACGGCGCTCTCAACCAGGAAGTTGGAGCCGCTGACCAGCAGCACCAGGCCGGCAGTGATCAGCCCCAGATTGATAGCCCAGGCGTAAGGCTTGGCCGGTTCATTGAGGCCGAACTCCTTGGCGAATTCGTCGTCCTCGCTGGCGGTTTTGTCGCGGCGCGAGCTGATAATCAGGAAGCTGGTGTAGGCAAGTACGCCGGCAAACAGCAGCGCGCCGTCGAGGCGGCTGAGGCTGCCATCCCAGGCCAGGGCGTAGACCACCAGGCTGGCGCCGATCATGATCGGCACATCCAGGCGGATCAGCTGGCGCGAGACGATCAGCGGTGCAACCACAGCGGTCAGGCCGAGAATCAGCAGTACGTTGGCGATATTGCTGCCGATTACGTTGCCAATCGCCAGGTCGCCGCTGCCATTCAATGCCGCTTGCACGCTGACGGCGGTTTCCGGCGCGCTGGTGCCGAATGCCACCACGGTCAGGCCGATGATCAGCGGTGGAATGCCGAATTGCGCGGCCAGTTTGGCGGCTCCGCGTACCAGTACTTCGGCGCCGGCAACCAGCAGCACCAAGCCGGCGATCAGGTAGACGATGGTCATTAAGGACATGATTGCGCTCCAAAAAAGTCCGCCTAGCTTACCCAATCTGTAACTGCTCGCCAGCTCCTGTGAGTGCGCATTGTTGCCTGATGTTGCGCCTGCGTCAGTCCTCGCAGGGCGGCTGCCAGAACAACTGCACGGCGCCATCGTCGCGGTGGGCCAGGGTCACGTTGTCGTTCTCGGCGATTTCGCCCAAGAGCTGTGCCCAGTCGTCATCCGAGTCATCGGGGTGCTTGCTGATCAGCGCGGCTTTGGCCTTCTGGGCGTTTGGCGAGTTGATGACTTTCTGCACCCGTTGAGCCAGCAGTTCGTAGGGACTGGGTAGTTTTACAGCGGCAGATTTAGTGGCGGCCATACGCAGGGCTCCTGAAATATAACTGTTTATGCATACAGAATGTTGTCAGGCGTACCGATGTCAGGTCAAGCCACGAAGGGGGGGCGGTGCGTCAATCATTCACCCTTAGTCACCAGGTGCGCTATGGCCTGAGTTGGCAACAGCGCGTGCTCTGTTGCGCTGACTATTTGCTCGGCCACTGCCGTATCGCAAACCGCTCGGGCGAGGGTGACCGCGCCGGCTAGTGTGCTCAGTGCGGCCATTGCTGCACCGATAGTGACGGGGGCGTCCGTGGCTGCGGGCCCGCTTGCGATCAGGGCTGCGACCGCAAGCAATTCAGTTTCGAACTCCGCCCGGGCTGTCGCATCGGAGCGCGTCACTTCGGGGGCGAGGCTTTGTAAGGCGCAACTTTCGGGGAGCTCACACTTGCGCTTGGCACCCAGGTAAAACTTCACGAACTCAGCCCACCAGGTCGGCCCGTAGCTGGTTTGAAAATGGCGTATGCCTTCCTTGAGGTCCGACATACCCTGTGCAACGGACTCGCGGAACGCGGCGGCCTTAGAGTCGAAGTGCGTATAGAAGGCGCCGGACGTGACCCCGGCCGCTTTTGCCAAGCCATCGACACCTATGCCACCAAAACCGCCTTGGCGAAAGCCGCGACCTGCCGCTTCGAGGATGCGCTGGCGAGTTTGTAGCTTCTGTTCGGATCGCGACACGAATCGCTCCTTCGTTGGGTGCTGAGTGGAAATTATACTTGTTCGGGTAACGATCGTTATGTATTTTAAAATAACGATCGTTATCTTGGCGGTCGTTCTGGTCATGGCTATGACTGGATTAGCCAATCTATAGGGATGCCGCTATGTCGAAAGCTTTTGTCTACACCGAGTTGCAAATCGCTTTGCCATTCGAGAAGGCGCCGTGGCGCGAGCTCAACCCTGAGTTACTCAGGCAGCCGGGGTTGAACAATAAAACCTGGTTGTCTGGGGTGGCGAACCTGTCACTGGGAGGTTTCTATGAGTTCGACTCAATCGATAACGCGAAAAAATTCGTCACCGGCTACTTCCCGGCAGAAGCCCGCAAATTTGGCGTGGCGCAAACGACTCGGGTGTTTGCCATGGACGTGGTCGAGGAGGCCAGCCGACAGCTGAATTCGGTGCACTTCGGTGGTATCGCCAGTCGCACGCCGGGTGCATTCGTCTACACCGAAGTGCAGGTTTCGGTCCCGTTTGATCAGGCGCCTTGGCGCACCATGAACCCAATTCTTCGGGCGCAGCCTGGGTTGCTGCACAAAACCTGGTTGAGTGGTGTGGATAA
>DASRUM010000033.1:0-4217 GCA_035655415.1 Pseudomonas sp. | reverse complement strand
CACCATCATGGTCGGCAACGTGTTCTTCGATGGCCTTAACCAGCGCGCGCTGGGCCGGCATGATGGTGAAGAACACGTTGCCGACCATGATGGTGCCGATAATGGCGCCGACATGGATATAGGCAGCGCGGCCGCTGAAGATCTGGCTGAAGCCATAAGCGGCAGCGATGATCAGTACGAACAGCACGGCGCCAAGCAGGGCCGGGCGCTTGCCCAGCGGCGAATCGCAGAGGAAGTGATAGGCGATGTAACCGGCAATCATCGAACCAAAGCCGATGACAATGGCCATTTCCGGTGCCAGATCAACACCCGGCTTGACCAGGTACAGACTCGGGTTGAGGTAGTAGACCACCAGCATCAGCGCCACGCCCGACAGCCAGGTGGCGTAAGCCTCCCATTTGAACCAATGCAGGTTCTCCGGCATTTTCGGCGGGGCCAGTTTGTATTTTTCCAGGTGGTAGATGCCGCCACCGTGAATCGCCCAGAGGTCACCCGACAGACCTTCGCGGGGATTGCTGCGGTTGAGGTTGTTTTCCAGCCAGACGAAATAGAAGGATGCGCCGATCCAGGCAATGCCGGTGATCATATGGATCCAGCGGATACCCAGGTTCAGCCACTCAGTAAAATGCGCTTCCACAATCAGTACCTCTTTCCCAGTGCCGGCACGCCGGTGCTGGGCTTCTCTTATTGGTGGGGGGCGAGGAGCAGTTGCTCGTCGTCGGTAAAGAAATGCTCATCGCAGTTGTTGCCAGAACCACTGCGATCAACCACCAGGAAGTCATCCCGCTTTTCGATCGTCAGCACCGGGTGGTGCCAAACGCCGCGATGGTAATTAATGCCCTGCCTGCCATTGCTGCGGAAGGCGCGGACCAACTCCGATTCAGGTGCATCGCCAACTGGCGCGACCACAATCAGAAAGGGGTTGCCGAGCAGCGGAATAAATGCCTGACTGCCCTGCGGATGACGCTCCAGCATGCGAATGGTCAGCGGCATATCCAGCGCCTCGGCACTGAAAATGCTGATGATCGCCTTATCCTCTGGCTGTGCGGTCTCGACCGTGGCCAGTTTGTGATAACGGCGAGTGGAGCCATTGTTGATCATGAAGAATTCGCTGCCTTCGGTTTCGATAACGTCACCAAAGGGGGCGAAGGCTTCTTTGCTCAGCGGCTCGATGATCAATTTGCGCATGTTGGTCTTCTTGTTCGTTCGGTTATGCCCCTCTCCCAATGGGAGAGGGGTTTATTGGCTTACTTGGCGACTTTGCCGAACAGGCGCAGGCGGCTGATACCACCGTCCGGGAACACGTTCACCCGTACATGGGTGATCGGGCCCAGCGCCTTGATCTGCTCGCTGAACTCGTGCTCGGCGTGCATCTGCAGCTTCTGGCTTGGCAGCAGTTCGCGCCAGAACAGGCTCTGGGTTTCGATCTGGCTGTCGGTACCGCCTTTGACGAAGGCCGCCTGGATCGAGCAGCTGTCCGGGTAGTTGCCTTTGAAGTGCAGGGTGTCGACGACGATTCGCTCGATTTCGCCCGGATGGCCGAGGGCGACAATCACCCAGTCGTTACCTGGGGTACGGCGACGTGCGGTTTCCCAGCCGTCGCCCATGTTGATGCCGCGGCCCGGGTTGAGGATGTTGCTCATGCGGCCGAAGTGTTCGTCCGAGCAGGCCAGGGCGCGACCGCCATTCAGCGCGGCAGCCAGGTCGATCTGCTCGTTGTCGCCGACATTGCTCCAGTCGCGGAACTGCACGCCGTACACACGCAGACGAGCGACGCCGCCGTCCGGGTAGATGTTGAAGCGCAGGTGGGTGAAGGCCTGAGCAGTGGCGATTTCATGGTAGTGGTGGCTGTTGCCCTGTAGCTCTACTGCGGCCAGCACTTCGGTCCACTCGGTGGCGTCGGTTGGGTCGCCTTCAGCGACGAAGCAGCCTTCCAGTGACGCCGACGGCGGGAAATTGCCGGTGAAGAAGCTGGTGTCGATGTCCACGCCCTTGATCGAGCCGGGTACGCCGAGGCGGATCACTGCACTGTCGTAACCCTCGAAGCGCTTGCGGCGCGATTCCCAGCCATCCATCCACTTGCCGTTGTCATCGAACACGCCTTCCTTCCATACGGCTGGGGTCGGCTGGAACAGACGGTTAACGTCGGCGAACCAGTCGTCGGTGACCGAGATGGCCTGGGTGCCCAGGCGTGCGTCGGCGAGGTTGACGTATTTCTCAAAGGGTACGGCGTAAGCTTTCATGAAGTGTCTGCCTTGGATGATGGCGTTGGGAGGCGGAGGGCTTGCGGCCTATAGCTGCTGCAAACGGAACAGCGCGATCTTGTTGATCTCGGCCAGGGCGCAGGCGAATTCCTGCTCCGGGGAGTTATGAATCCGCTCCTCGAAGGCCGCCAGGATCTGGTGCCGATTGCTGCCTTTCACCGCCATGATGAAAGGGAAGCCGAACTTAGCCTTGTAGGCATCGTTGAGTTCGGTAAAGCGGGCGAATTCGTCGGCGGTGCATTCGCTGATACCGGCGCCGGCTTGTTCGGCGGTGCTGGAGGCGGTCAGTTCACCGCGTACGGCTGCCTTGCCGGCCAGGTCCGGGTGGGCATTGATCAATTCCAGCTGTGCAGCATGGCTGGCACTGAGCAACAGGTCGGCCATGCGCTGATGCAGGCCGTCGATGTTATTGATGCTGTCGTCCTGGTCCAGGTCAAAAGCCTTCTCGGCCACCCAGGGCGAGTGCTCGTAAATATCGGCGAAGACTTTGACGAAGTCTTCACGGTTCAAGCGGGATGGAGTCAGCGTTTGAAAACGGCTCATTTCGAGCTCTCCTTGGAGGGCTGATCGTGCAACGGATGGGTTGCGTACCAGTGTTGGGCGATGTCGACGCGGCGGGCGCACCAGATTTTTTCGTGGCTCTGCACGTATTCAAGAAACTTCGCCAGCGAGGCCAGGCGTGCAGGGCGGCCAAGCAGGCGGCAGTGCATGCCAATCGACAGCATCTTCGGCGCGCCGGCCACGCCTTCGGCGTAGAGCACATCGAAGGCGTCTTTCAGGTATTCGAAGAAATCGTCACCCTTGTTGAAGCCCTGCACCTGGGTGAAGCGCATGTCGTTGGTGTCCAGCGTGTAAGGAATCACCAGATGCGGTTTGGCTGCGGTGCTGGCCGGGTCCCAGTAGGGCAGGTCGTCGTCGTAGGTGTCGCTGTCATACAGGAAGCCGCCTTCCTCGCGCACCAGGCGGCGAGTGTTCGGCCCGGTACGACCGGTGTACCAACCCTGCGGGCGCTGGCCAGTCAGTTCGGTGAGGATGCGGATGGCTTCGAGCATATGCTCGCGCTCTTCGGCTTCGCTCATGTTCTGGTAGTCGATCCAGCGGTAACCGTGGCTGCAGATCTCGTGGCCTGCGGCGACCATCGCCTTGATCGCATCTGGATGACGCTGCGCGGCCATGGCCACGGCAAAGATGGTCAGCGGGATGTTGTGTTTCTGGAATAGGTTCAGCAAACGCCAGACGCCGGCACGGCTGCCATACTCGTAGAGCGATTCCATGCACAGGTTGCGCTGGCCTTGCAGCGGCTGCGCGGAAACCATCTCGGAGAGAAACGCCTCAGATTCCTTGTCGCCGTGCAGGATGTTGCGCTCGCCGCCTTCCTCGTAATTGAGAACAAACGACAGGGCGATGCGCGCATCATTGGGCCAGTGTGGATGGGGCGGGTTGTTGGCGTAACCGATCAGGTCGCGTGGGTAGTCAGCGCTCACTGCAGTCTTCCTTCTTGCTGTTTATGGCGGTCATTGGGCAGGCATGAATGCGTTGCACGACCGTGATGGGCTAATTGTATACAAAGTGCTTTGCATCTTGTAAATCTAAAATTCACTTATTTTGCGAAATTTTGCCTTAATGCTGATTCTGTCCAGTGCGTCAGCTGTTGCTGTGCAAAAGCAGTGCTCGCAAGCACTTATGGCCGATTTACTGCCCGTTTACGGTGCGCTGAGCAGGCATAATGATCGATTTATTGTGTACAGTTTTTTATAAAAGTGTCTTATTTTTGAATTTCAGCATGCTATGCTTCAGCTCAGTCGAGGCTGCTTAGCCTGATAAATCTGCCGAATTCAATAAAAGTAGAGGAGGTGCGGCGTCTACGTAGGCTTATCTGCGCAGGTGCCCATAAGCGATGGGACGATTGACCACACACGTACTGGATGCCGCCCATGGTTGCCCAGGCAGCGA
>DASRUM010000032.1:0-19785 GCA_035655415.1 Pseudomonas sp. | reverse complement strand
GTACGTTGAATGTACTCAAGCGAAATGCCGAGGAAATTACCCGGCGCGCAGGGCGTGGTATTGAAGTTGCCCAGATTGCCATTCGCTCGCCCAAGCCGCAGTACGACACGACCGGTATTAGCATCACCAACGATGTGTTTGAGCTGGTGAACAACCCTGAGATCGATATCGTTATCGAGCTGATCGGCGGTTACACCATGGCCAAGGAACTGGTGCTCAAGGCCATCGAGAATGGCAAGCACGTGGTCACCGCCAACAAGGCGCTGATCGCCGTGCATGGCAATGAGATCTTCGCCAAGGCTCGCGAAAAGGGCGTGATCGTCGCCTTCGAGGCCGCGGTTGCTGGCGGTATTCCGGTAATCAAGGCTATTCGTGAAGGTCTGGCGGCCAACCGCATCAACTGGCTGGCCGGGATCATCAATGGCACTGGCAACTTTATCCTCAGCGAAATGCGCGAGAAGGGTCGCACCTTCGACGACGTGCTGGCCGAGGCGCAGGCGCTGGGTTATGCCGAGGCCGATCCGACCTTTGACGTTGAAGGCATCGACGCCGCGCACAAGCTGACCATCCTCGCGTCTATCGCATTTGGTATTCCGCTGCAGTTCGACAAAGCCTACACCGAAGGCATCACCAAGCTGACCACCGCAGACGTGAACTACGCCGAAGCGCTGGGCTATCGCATCAAGCACCTGGGTGTGGCCCGCCGCACCGACGCCGGTATCGAGTTGCGTGTACACCCAACGCTGATTCCGGCTGATCGCCTGATCGCCAACGTCAATGGCGTGATGAACGCGGTGATGGTCAATGGCGACGCCGCTGGCAGCACGCTGTTCTACGGTGCCGGTGCAGGCATGGAGCCGACCGCCTCCTCGGTCATCGCTGATCTGGTTGATGTGGTGCGCGCCTTGACGGCCGATCCAACCAACCGTGTGCCGCACCTAGCCTTCCAGCCAGACTCGCTGTCCGATCACCCAATTCTGCCGATCGAAGCCTGCGAGAGCGCCTACTACCTGCGCATTCAGGCCAAGGATCATCCGGGTGTGCTGGCCCAGGTGGCAAGCATTCTGTCGGCCCGCGGGATCAATATCGAATCGATCATGCAGAAGGAAGTCGAAGAGCAGGACGGCCTGGTGCCGATGATCCTGGTCACCCATCGTGTGGTCGAAGCGCGGATCAACGAGGCGATCAGTGCCCTTGAAGCGCTTGAAGATGTGGTCGGCAGCGTTGTGCGTATCCGCGTCGAGCAGCTGAACTAATCCGCCTCTGGCCGCAGGTGCAGCAGGCAGCTGCGGCCCTTAAAGATTCAACCGAAGGTTTGCCCCTATGCGCTATATCAGTACCCGTGGCCAGGCACCGGCCCTGAATTTCGAAGATGTGCTGCTCGCCGGCCTGGCCAGTGATGGCGGCCTCTATGTACCGGAAAACCTGCCGCGCTTTACCCAGGAAGAAATTGCTTCCTGGGCCGGCCTGCCGTACCACGAACTGGCGTTCCGGGTGATGCGCCCGTTCGTCACTGGCAGCATCCCGGATGCGGACTTCAAGAAAATCCTCGAAGAAACATACGGGGTGTTCGCCCACAACGCCGTGGCACCCCTGCGTCAGCTGAATGGCAATGAGTGGGTGTTGGAGCTGTTCCATGGCCCGACCCTTGCGTTCAAGGACTTTGCCCTGCAGCTGCTCGGTCGTTTGCTCGACTACGTACTGGCCAAGCGCAACGAGCGCGTGGTGATCATGGGTGCGACCTCCGGTGATACCGGCTCGGCTGCAATCGAAGGCTGTAAGGCCTGCGACAACGTCGACATCTTTATCATGCATCCGCACAACCGGGTGTCCGAGGTGCAGCGCCGGCAGATGACCACCATCCTCGGCGACAACATCCATAACATCGCCATCGAAGGCAACTTCGATGACTGCCAGGAAATGGTCAAGGACAGCTTCGCTGACCAGGGTTTCCTCAAGGGCACCCGCCTGGTTGCGGTCAACTCGATCAACTGGGCGCGGATCATGGCCCAGATCGTTTACTACTTCCACGCAGCTTTGCAGCTGGGTGGTCCGGCGCGCTCCATCGCGTTTTCGGTGCCGACTGGCAACTTCGGCGATATTTTTGCCGGTTACCTGGCGCGCAATATGGGCCTGCCGATCAGCCAGCTGATCGTCGCGACCAACCGCAACGACATCCTGCACCGCTTTATGAGCGGCAATCAGTATGTGAAGGGCGACCTGCACCCGACCCTGTCGCCGTCCATGGACATCATGGTCTCGTCCAACTTCGAGCGCCTGCTGTTTGATCTGCACGGTCGCAACGGCGCGGCGATTGCCGAGCTGATGGCCACCTTCAAGCAGGGCGGCGGTTTCAGCGTCGATCAGGATCGCTGGACCGAGGCGCGCAAGTTATTCGACTCGCTGGCGGTGGATGATGCGCAGACCTGCGAAACCATCACCGAGGTGTTTAACGAGTGTGGCGAGCTGCTCGATCCGCATACCGCGATCGGCGTGCGTGCTGCCCGTGAGTGCCGTCGTAGCCTGGCTACGCCGATGGTGATTCTTGGTACCGCGCACCCGGTGAAATTCCCTGAGGCGGTAGAGAAGGCTGGTGTTGGTCAGGCACCGGCGCTGCCTGCGCACCTGGCGGATCTGTTCGAGCGCGAGGAGCGCTGTACGGTGCTGGCCAATGACCTGAAAACCGTACAGAGTTTCGTGGCTCAGCACGGCAATCGCGGCAAGCCGCTGTAAACCAGGCGCTGGTCGACAAAGCCGGTACCCGCAAGGGGCCGGCTTTTTTTGCGGCTATGCTCTGGGTAGTTTGTTGGGCTGGAGCGTTTCATGGCTGAGTTTGTTCAGGATTTGCCGGTGGAGGTGATAGCGGCACTTGAGCGTGGGCAGAAAATCGAGGCAATCAAGCTGCTGCGTAAGCTCAAGGGGATTGGCTTGAAGGAGGCCAAGGAGGCCGTGGACGGCTACACGCCTGAGCGACAGTCGGGAGGCGTCTCGGTAGTGCAGTCGGGCGGGCATGGCGGTATCTTCTGGTTGTTGGGCTTACTTGTGCTGGGCGCCGCAGTCGCCTGGTTGTTTGGCGCGTTCTAGCGGCAGTGCATTGCGGTAGGGGTAGTAGGGTGATGGCGTGAAGTGGTTGAGCAAGGTGGTTTTTCTGCTATGCGGTGCCTATCCCTTGGCTGGCGCTAACGCCGCTACCTTTGAAGTCGGTTTTTATAACTACCCGCCGATGATGATTGAGCAGGGTAAAACCGGTATTTATCAGGACATCTTCGATGAGCTAGGCAAGCTCACGGGCGACACCTTCAGCGTGCAGTACTACCCCTATCCGCGTATTGGCTTGCTGTTCAACGGCGGGCAGCTCGATATTGAGCCGGGTGTCTATCCGGGTTGGGTGCACAGCCAGCCGACCCCTGGGGTGTTTTCGGTGCCGTTCGGCAAGGTTGTTGATGTCATGATGTTTGCTCCGGGCAAGGCTTTTCCGGTGGCAAGGCCTGAGGATTTGCGTGGCAAGTCAGTAGGGCTGGTGCGCGGTTACGCTTACCCTGACCTGCACGCGCTGATTGAGGCGGGGCAGCTTGATCGGCGCAATGCGCTGAATGAAGCGCAGCTGCTGGAGATGTTGGCGAAATCGCGCTTTGATCAAATCGTGGTCAACAAGGCGATTGCTCAATACAGCCTGGCCAAGACCCCGGATTACCGTCATCTCGAGATCGGCGATGTAATGAGCTCTTTCGATGTCAGCATGCGCGTTCATCCACGCCACGAAGCCTGGCTGGATAAGCTGGATACGGCAATTCTAGAGCTCAAGCGGCGCGGTGTTATTGAGGGGATATACGCCAAATATGGCGTTCGCCTCTAGCAGGCTTGCGCCCGCAGGCATGGCTGATTAGATGGCGCCATCGCTACGCAGATTGGCGATCTGTTCACTGCTATAGCCCAGCTCGCTCAGCACCTGCTCATTGTGCTCGCCCAGTTCCGGGCCAACCCAGTTCACCTCGCCCGGTGTGTCGCTCAGTTTGGGCACGATGCCGGGCATCTTGAAGGCTTTGCCGTCTGGTAGCTTGGCTGACAGAAGCATTTCTCGGGCGAGAAATTGCGGGTCATGGAACATGTCCTCGGCGCTGAAAATGCGGCTGGCGGGTACGTCGGCCTGGTTCAGGGTTGTCAGTACCTGCTCCAGCGGCAGCGAGCCGACCCAGCGGTCGATCACGCCATACAGCTCATCGCGTCGCGCGTCACGGCCATCATTGCTGGTCAGCGTCATGTCGTCGGCCAGGTCCTGGCGGCCGATGGCCTGCATAAAGCGCTTGAAGATCGCATCGCCGTTGGCGCCGATCTGAATATGTTTTCCGTCGCTGCTGGTGTGGATCGAGGAGGGCGTGATGCCGGGCATGATATTGCCAGTGCGTTCGCGGATAAAACCGAACACATCGAACTCCGGCACCATGGATTCCATCATGGCGAAGATCGCCTCATACAGCGCCACGTCCACCACCTGGCCGCTGCCGCCGTTCACTTCGCGGTGACGCAGCGCCATCAGTGCGCCGATCACGCCCCATAGCGCGGCAATCGAATCGCCAATCGAGATGCCGGTGCGCACCGGCGGACGGTCCTCGAAACCGGTGATATAGCGCAGCCCGCCCATGGACTCGCCCACCGCGCCGAAGCCCGGTTGATCCTTCAGCGGCCCGCTCTGACCGAAGCCGGACAGGCGCACCATCACCAGCTTGGGGTTAAGCGCATGCAATACATCCCAGCCCAGGCCGAGTTTCTCCAGCACGCCGGGACGGAAGTTCTCGATCAGAATATCGGCTTCGCTCAACAACTTCTTCAGCACCTCGCGTCCGGCCTCATGCTTGAGGTTAAGGGTGATCGACTGCTTGTTGCGCGCCTGCACAAACCACCACAGTGAAGTGCCCTCATACAGCTTGCGCCATTTGCGCAGCGGGTCACCGCCATCCGGCGACTCGACCTTGATCACCTCGGCGCCAAACTCGGCGCAGATGCGCGAAGCAAACGGGCCGGCGATTAGGGTGCCTAGCTCGATCACTTTCAGGCCGGCGAGGGGTTTGCTGGGCAAGGACATGCTGTCTCCTGGGCTGGGTTGCGCGGCTAAGCCTATTGCATTGGGCGCGGTTGGGCTATTGCTCCAGGCGGTTGCGGCAAGGCACCGGCCGCAGTGGCCGAGCCGCTGCAATCTGCCCTCTGGAAAGCCCGGCCGATATCCGGCATAACGGCTTACTGCCCTGATGGATGCGCTAAACACGATGATGACCCTCGAGCCCTGCCTGTATCGGCACCTGTCCAGCCCGTCGCGGCCGGATTGTATGGCCGGTGAGCGACCATGAAAACCTGGCTGCTGGTACGCCTGCAGTTGCTGCTGGGCATTGCCGTGCTGATGCTGCTGGTGCAGGTGGGCAACAGCATGAGCGGTTACAGCCTGAATATCTGGGGGGTAATACCGCGGCGGCTCGAGTCCTTGCCGGGTATTGTCATCGCGCCCTGGCTACATGGTGGCTGGGCGCACTTGCTGAGCAATCTCAGCGGGCTGCTGGTGCTGGGACTGCTGGCGCTGCTCGAATCGCGGCGCGACTTTATCAAGGCCAGTGTGGCGATAGTGCTCGGCAGTGGTCTGCTGGTCTGGGCGTTCGGCCGCGAGGGCATTCATGTCGGGGCCAGCGGCTGGTTGTTCGGACTCTGGTCGTTGTTGCTGGCGCGGGCCTGGTTTCGCCGCAGCTGGCTTGATCTGCTGCTGGCGGTCCTGCTGTTGCTGTTGCACGGCGGCTGGGTGTTCGGTCTGTTGCCGCAGCAGGGTATTTCCTTTGAATACCATCTGGCTGGCGTACTGTGCGGAGGGCTCTACGCGGCCTGGCGCTATGCGCCGCGGCGGCAACAGCAGGGCGGTTGACTGGGCTTGGCTGCGCTCCATCGAGCACTCGGGTTCGTGGCGAGGCGGCCTTTGCGGTAGACTTGCCGGCTTATTCGATCAGCCAAGAAGCCCCATCATGGCCCTGCCTTCCACGACCTATAAAATCGAGCTGAACCTCACCGACATGGACCGCAGCGTTTATGAAAACCTGCGTTTCACAGTGGCCAAACACCCCTCGGAAACCGAAGAGCGCCTGGCCGCGCGGCTGGTTGGCTATGCGCTGTTCTACCACGAGCATCTGGCCTTCGGTCGTGGCCTGTCGGATGTGGATGAGCCGGCGCTGTGGGAAAAGAGCCTGGACGGTCGCGTGCTGCACTGGATCGAAGTCGGCCAGCCGGACAGCGAGCGCATCACCTGGTGCTCGCGGCGTACCGAGAAGTTCAGCCTGGTGGCTTACGGCAACCTGCGGGTGTGGCAGACCAAGGAGCTGGACCCGGTGCGCAGCCTGAAAAATATCAACGTCGTCGCCCTGGATCAGGAGGCCCTGGCCAAGCTGGCGCTGGATATGCCGCGCTCGCTGAACTGGAGCGTGATGATCAGCGACGGCGAGCTGTTCGTCACCGACGAGCGTGGCCAGCATGAGCTACCGATCGAGTGGCTGATCGGCGAACGTTAAGTAGCTGCTTTATGCGGGAGACAGTTCCCGTAGCCCGGATGAAATCCGGGGGCTGTTGAGACCCGATAACCCCGGATTGCATCCGGGCTACGTCTTTGAATGGCCGCTACGTTTTGATTTCGGCGGGTTGCACCCTCCCTACACGAAAAAGAATAACCATGCGTATCGAAGCCCGTCCGTTACCCGCCATCCTGCCCGATCTGGGCAGCCTGCCGCCGTTGTTGACCCGTCTGTATGCCGCCCGCGGCGTGCAATCGGCGGCTGAGCTGGATAAGGGCCTGGCGCGGCTAATTCCGTATCAGCAGCTCAAAGGCATGGACGCGGCAGTCGAGCTGCTGGTGCAGGGCTTGCAGCAGGGCCAGCGCATGCTGATCGTCGGCGACTTCGATGCCGATGGTGCCACCGCCAGTACGGTGGGGGTGCTGGGGTTACGCATGCTCGGCGCCGCACATGTCGATTATCTGGTGCCCAATCGTTTCGAATACGGCTACGGCCTGACCCCGGAGATCGTTGCGGTGGCGCTGGAGCGCGAGCCGCAATTGCTGATCACCGTGGATAACGGCATCTCCAGCGTTGAAGGTGTGGCTGCGGCCAAGGCGGCCGGTTTGACCGTGCTGGTTACCGATCACCACCTGCCTGGCGCCGAGTTGCCGGCAGCGGATGCCATCGTCAATCCCAATCAGCCAGGCTGTGAGTTCCCCAGTAAGGCGTTGGCGGGGGTTGGCGTGATGTTCTACGTGTTGCTGGCGTTGCGTGCTCGCTTGCGTGAAATGGGCTGGTTTACTGCGCAGCGTCCGGAGCCAAATCTCGGCGAGCTGCTTGATCTGGTGGCCCTGGGTAGCGTCGCTGACGTGGTGCCGCTGGATGCCAACAACCGCATCCTGGTGCATCAGGGCCTGGCGCGAATTCGCGCCGGCCGGGCGCGGCCGGGCTTGCGCGCAATTCTTGAGGTGGCGGGGCGCGATCACCGGCGCATCACCTCCACCGACCTGGGTTTTATCCTCGGCCCACGGCTGAATGCGGCCGGGCGGCTGGATGATATGGCGCTGGGCATCGAATGCCTGCTCTGTGAAGACGAAGCGCTGGCCCGCGATATGGCGGTGCAGCTCGATCAGCTGAATCAGGACCGTAAGGCCATCGAGCAGGGTATGCAGCGCGAGGCTTTGGCCCAGCTCAAGGACCTGCCGCTGGAGGACATGCCCTTTGGTCTGTGCCTGTTCGAGGCGGATTGGCACCAGGGGGTGATCGGTATCCTCGCCTCGCGGATGAAAGAGCGTTATCACCGCCCGACCATCGCCTTTGCCGATGCTGGCGATGGTGTGCTGAAGGGTTCGGCGCGCTCGGTTCCGGGCTTTCATATCCGCGATGCGCTGGACGCGGTGGCAGCCAAACATCCGCAGCTGATCAGCAAGTTCGGCGGTCACGCCATGGCCGCTGGGCTGTCACTGCCGCAGGCGAATTTCGGTGCTTTTGCCGCTGCCTTCGACGCCGAAGTCCGCCGCCAGCTGTGTGAGGACGATCTAACCGGGCGTTTACTGTCCGATGGAGCCTTGTCCATCGAAGAGTTCCACCTGCCGTTGGCCAAGGAGCTGCGCAATGCCGGGCCCTGGGGCCAGCATTTCCCTGAGCCGCTGTTTCATGGTGTATTTCAGCTGGTGCAACAGCGCGTGGTCGGCGAGCGGCATCTCAAGGTGGTGCTGAAGAGCGAATGCGGCAGCGTACAGCTCGATGGCATCGCGTTTGGTGTGGATCGTGAGATCTGGCCGAACCCAACCGTGCGCTGGGTCGAGCTGGCCTACAAGCTGGACGTCAATGAGTACCGTGGGCAGGAAAGCGTGCAGTTGCTGATCGCCCATATCAGCCCGCGCTGATTGGCTAGCTCTGCGGTGACGGGGCGGCTGAGCCATCGGCCAGGGCCCGTTCGCTCAGCTCATTCCAGCGGGCGAGAAATTGCGGTGGCTGGCTGACACGCTGCGGCGACTTGGCCAGAAACACGCCGTGGTTATTAAAGGAATACACCGGCAGCAGATCGCCACGCTCACTGGCCGGGCGGATGCGCGGGTCGAGGTTGTCGAGAATCAGCGGTTGCTCGCTGGCGCTGGGGTAATAGGCCAGCACCATATGCGCTTGGTTCTGCTTGAGCGCTTTGACGAAAGTCAGGCGCAGTTTCTCGCTCGGCACGCCTATGCGCACCAGGCTGAAGTATTTGGCGATGGCGAAATCTTCGCAGTCACCTTTGCCTAGGCTAAGTGTTTGCGCCGGTGTGGCCCAGTAATCCTCAGCTCCCCAAGCCTGCTGGTCACTGACAAAGCTCACTGAACGATTGATGAAGTGGTTGACCCGCTCCAGCTGGGCGCGTTCGTTGTCGCCAGCGGAGTTGTCGAGCAGGTTGAGCCAACTGGCCAAGCGCGTATCGCTGAGAGCCGTAGCCAGGGCGCTGTGTTGAGTGCTCGGCGCATCGGCCACCAGCACCGGGCTGAATAGCCAGCAACTGGCAAGCAGGCTGCGCAGCAGGCGGTGAGCGGGGCGATTGGCGCGTTGTGGCATGGCGCAAGGTCTCCGGCGTTGGCTCTTGATAGCCTTTTGCCGTTGCGAGGTTCGTGTCCGTCATCCTATCGGCGTCAAATATAGATCGACCATCGGCAGAGTGTGATGGTGACCACTATTTGACATATTTGCAGTCCTGTAACCGGCAGAAAGCCGACGGATAACCGGTTTTCCTGGCTTTCACGTCCGCTGGCAATCTTTCGAAGCACTCTGGCGTTAGGTGGTGAGAAACCTCCGTCTCTAGAATCAGTCTGTGTGCTTGCACAACTATTTTTAGGGAGAGCGCTTGATGATTACCCGTGGCTTGCTTGATCAGTTGTTGAAATCCGGCCAGGACCTGATGCAGCAGAAATCCGCCGGCAGTTCCGCTGGTGGCTCGGCCGGTGGCCTGGGTGGTGCTCTGGGCGGTTTGCTCGGCGGCGCCGGTAAAGGTGGCCAGGGCGGTGATCTCGGCACTCTGCTCAAGGGGGCGGGTGGTGGCGCGCTGGCCGCCGGTGCGCTGGGCATGCTGCTGGGCAACAAGAGTGCGCGCAAGATGGGCGGCAAGGCGCTGACCTATGGTGGCCTGGCCGCGCTTGGCGTGGTTGCCTACAAGGCTTACAGCAACTGGCAAGCGCAGCAGGCCAATGCGCCACAGACCGAGCCACAAACCCTGGATCGCTTGCCGGCACCGCAGGCCGAGCTGCACAGCCAAGCGATTCTCAAGGCGCTGGTCGGCGCAGCCAAAGCCGATGGCCATGTCGATGCCCGCGAGCGGCAGTTGATCGAAGGCGAGTTGGTCAAACTCACCAGTGACGGCGAACTGCAGCATTGGCTACAGGCTGAACTGAACAAACCGCTAGATCCCGCCGAAATCGCTCGCGCAGCCAGCACGCCGGAAATGGCTGCAGAAATGTATATCGCCAGCGTACTGATGGTCGATGAAGAGCACTTTATGGAGCGCGCTTACCTGGAAGAGCTGGCCCGTCAGCTCAAGCTGGACCCGGCGCTGAAGAGCGAACTGGAAGCCCAGGTGAGGTTGCAGCTGGACGTTAGCTAATCCTCGAGCCACTTAAATGTGTGGATGCAAAACTCCACACAATCGCCACCGCAGCCCCAAACTCCCACCACATCTCAACTCCAACATAGCCCCCGTGTTTGCATAACTCACGGGGAGCTTTGTCATGTTTCATTCTTTGTTCACCAGCAGAACCCGCGTCGGCCGCCGGCTTGCGTTGCTGTTCGCCTTGCTGCTATCGCAACCCGCGCTGACCTGTGCGCAATCTGCAGTAGAGCGCAGTGAAAGCCCTTATTTCGTGGTGCAGAGCGACGATCCGAGCGTTGATCGTTTGCCGCTCAAATCCACCCAGGTCGAGGTGCGGGTACTGGGTGTGATTGTCGATGTGCGGGTCGTCCAGCAATACCGCAACGAAGGTACGCGTGCGCTGGAAGCCCGTTATGTGTTTCCAGGTTCGTCCCGCGCGGCGGTGTACGGCATGACCGTGCGTCTAGGCGATCGTGAACTGCAGGCGCAAATTCGCGAGAAGCAGAAGGCCCAGCAGGAATATCAGCAGGCCAAAAGCATGGGCAAAACGGCAGCACTGCTCGAACAGCACCGCGAAAACGTATTCCAGATGAACGTCGCCAATATCCTGCCTGGCGATGTGGTCGATGTGGAGCTGCGTTATACCGAGTTGCTGCTGCCCACCGATGGCGTCTACAGCTTCGTTTTCCCTACCGTGGTTGGGCCGCGCTACAACGGCGCGGGGGGTAGCGAGAGCGGCAAGGGCGGGCCCTGGGTTAGCACGCCTAATTTGCCAGAGGGGCAAACGACGCGCGATAGCTTTGCGCTTAAGGTTGAGTTGCAGTCGCCGGTACCGTTGGTCGATATCCGCTCGCCGAGCCATCGCATTGAGTTGCAACAGATCATGCAGAGTCAGGCGCTGGTCAGTCTCGGCGCCGAGGAAGGGCAGAGCAATAACCGCGATTTCGTCCTTGACTATCGCTTGAGCGGCGCCAGTTTCGAAAGCGGTGTGCTGCTGTCAAAGGGTGTCGACGAGAACTTCTTTCTGGCCTTGATCGCCCCGCCGGCGAAGGTGAAAAGCCAGATGCTGGTGCCGCGCGAGTATATCTTCGTGGTGGATATTTCTGGCTCCATGCATGGCTTTCCTTTAGATACCGCCAAGCACCTTTTGAAGAATCTGGTCGGTGCTTTGCGCCCCTCCGACAGCTTCAATGTGCTGCTGTTCTCCGGCAGTAGCAGCATGCTCGCCGCCGAGTCACAGACGGCCACGCCGGCGAATATTGAGCGGGCTTTGGACATGCTCGATACCACGATGGGGTCGGGCGGCACCGAGCTGTTGCCGGCATTGCGCCAAGCCCTGGCGGTGCCGGCCGATCCCGAGCGGGCGCGCAGCTTCGTGGTGGTCACCGATGGCTATGTGACCGTGGAGCGCGAGGCCTTCGAGCTGGTGCGCAATAACCTGGACAAGGCCAACCTGTTCGCCTTCGGTATCGGCAAGTCGGTCAATCGCCAACTGATCGAGGGCCTGGCCCGGGCCGGGCAGGGCGAGCCCTTCGTGATTCTCAACAAGGCATCGGCGGATGAGCAGGCCGAGCGCTTTCGGCAGATGATTGATGCACCGGTGTTGGCCAATCCGCAGGTGCGTTTCGACGGGCTGGAGGTTTATGACGTTGAGCCCGTGGCCCTGCCGGATCTGTTTGCCCAGCGGCCGCTGGTTGTGTTCGGCAAGTGGCGCGGCGAGGCGCGTGGCAACCTGCTCGTGGAAGGTCACGGTGCGGCCGGGCCCTACCGAGTTGAGGTGCCGATAGAATCGCAGATGGCCAGCGAAGGTAATCGGGCGCTGGGCTATTTATGGGCGCGGCATAAGGTCGCCAGCCTGAGCGATCAGGAAACCCTGGAAGGCGGTTACACCTATAGCCAGGCGATTCTCGACCTGGGCTTGAAGTACAGCCTGCTGACGGCCTACACCTCGTTTATCGCGGTGGACGAACAGGTGCGCAACCCAGATCCGGCTGCTGCCGACAGCGTCAAACAGACGCTACCGCTGCCCCAAGAAGTGAGCAACCAGGCCATTGGTGCCGTGGTATCGAGCACCCCCGAGCCGAGCACCTGGCTGATGTTGTTGGTCGCAGCTCTAGGTATGGGCTGGCTGGCGCGTCAGCATGCGCGCCAGGAGCAGAACTGAATGATGGCATGGCTGAGGACCGGCCGATTACGCGCCGCTGCGCATCCACCGGGCTGGCTGTGGTTGCTGTTGCCGACTCTGGCGCTGTGGCCGGTCTGGCGCTGGAGCGCGCAACGGATGAGCGATGGTTCGGACGATCCGTTTGGCATCGTCGCCTTGGCTGCGCTGCTGCTGATGATCTGGCGCGAGCGCCGGCGATTATCGGCGGAGGCGCGACTGCCTTGGTTGCTGCTGGCATTGCTGCTCTGTGCGGCGACCGCATTGGCGCCAGGATTACCGCCATTGTTGCGCGGGGTGCTGGCGGTATTGACCCTATTCGCTGTCGTACTGGCCCTGCGGGCGTCCGGTCAGGCGTTGCTGGCCTGGTTGGGGCTGGGTTTGCTGGCGCTGCCGATTATGTCGTCCTTGCAATTCTTTATCGGCTATCCGCTGCGAGTGCTGACCGCCGAGGTCAGCGCCTGGTTGTTACGCAGCGGTGGGCTGGAGGTGCTGCGCCAGGGCAGCACACTAGAAGTGGCGGGGCAATTGGTGATGGTCGATGCGCCCTGTTCGGGTATCCAGATGGCCTGGGTCGCCTATTTCACTGCTTTCACCACGGCCGCCTGGCTGCGGCTGAGCGACCGGCAGCTGCTAAGGCGTTTGCCGGTGCTCGGGGTGCTGGTGCTGGCCGGCAATATCCTGCGTAACAGCCTGCTGGTGTTGCAGGAAACTGGGCGTTTGGATTGGCCGGGCTGGATGCACGAGGGCACCGGCTTGCTGGTGTTCGTCGGCGTTTGCACGCTGGTCCTGCGTTACGTAGCAGCGGGGCGTACACGCGCACAGATGGTTGCCGAGCCCGTGTGCTGCCGGCCGCTCAAACCAATCGATCCTGTTATGCAGCGCTTGCTGGTGCTGTCGTTCGCCCTGTTGGCGCTGTGGCCGATGCTGGCTAAGCCGATAGCGAGCGAGCCGCGCCACGGCAACTTCGTCGAATGGCCGCAGCAGTACGCCGGCGATGCATTGCGGCCGTTGGCGTTGTCAGCGGTCGAGCAGCGTTTTGCCGAGCAATTCCCCGGCGCTATCGCGCGTTTCAGCGCGGGCGCACGGGTAGTCACCTTGCGTCATGTCATGCGCCCAACCCGTAAACTGCACCCCGCGGCGGATTGTTACCGCGGTCTGGGTTATCGCATTCAGGCCATGGTGCTGGAGCAGCGCACCGACGCAGCAGGTTTGCAACGCTGCTTTATTGCCAGTGGGCATGGGGCGAAGCTGCGCGTGTGCGAGTACATCGAGGATGCCAATGGAAAACGCTTCAGCGATAACTCGGCCTGGTACTGGTCGGCCCTCGCTGGCAATTCCTCCGGTCCTTGGCTCGCGGTAAGCACGGCCGAGTTGTCGCCGCCTTGAGCCAATCATTCAGCATATTTATCTCGGACTAAAAGACCGTCCAGCTTGCATGCAGTGCGGCTAGGCTGTTGTCCATTCAAACCGCGATGGTCATAGCGAGATGCCGATGCAGCAACTTGAAGAGGAATACGATTACCTGATCGTCGGTGCCGGCCCTGCCGGCTGCCTGCTGGCCAATCGACTGTCCGCAGATCCGGCAATCCGCGTTCTGCTGCTGGAGGCGGGAGGGCGCGACAACTATCCATGGATTCACATTCCGGTTGGTTACCTGTACTGCATCGGCAACCCACGTACCGACTGGTGCTACGACACCGCGCCCGAACCAGGCCTGAACGGGCGTTCATTGAAATACCCGCGCGGGCGCGTGCTGGGTGGCTGCTCATCAATCAACGGCATGATTTACATGCGTGGCCAGGCGCGCGACTACGACGGCTGGGCCGCCGCGGGCAATCCCGGTTGGGCCTGGCAGGATGTGCTGCCGCTGTTTAAACGGACGGAAAACCACTATGGCGGCGGCGATGCGCTGCACGGCGGGACGGGTGAGTGGCGGGTCGAACAGCAGCGGCTCACCTGGGATTTGCTTGAAGCGTTTCGCCAGGGCGCGGCGCAGAGCGGCATCGCTAGCATCGATGATTTCAATACAGGTGATAACGAAGGCTGCAGTTATTTCCAGGTCAACCAGCGCCGTGGTGTGCGTTGGAATGCATCCAAGGCCTTTCTTCGGGATATTCGTAAACGCCCCAATCTGCGTGTGTTGACTGATGCCGACGTGCAGCGGGTAGTCCTTGGCAACGGCCGCGCTGAAGCGCTTAACCTGCACTGGCAAGGGCAGGATCGGACCATCAAGGCCCAGCGCGAAATAATCTTATGCGCCGGCGCCATTGGTACGCCGGCGCTGCTGCAACGCTCGGGGATCGGCCCGCGCAGCTTGCTGCAGCGCTTAGGTATCGGTGTGCAGCATGAGCTGGCTGGCGTTGGTGAGAACCTGCAGGATCACTTGCAGTTGCGCCTGATTTACAAGGTCAGCGAGGTGCCGACGCTGAACCAGATCGCGGGTAGCTTGTGGGGCAAGATGGGCATGGGCGTCGAGTACCTGCTCAGCCGCAGCGGGCCCTTGTCCATGGCGCCGAGCCAATTGGGGGCGTTCGCTCGCTCCTGCGCCGAACAGCCGTCGGCCAATCTGCAGTACCACGTGCAACCGCTGTCATTGGAGCGTTTCGGCGAACCGTTGCATGCGTTTCCGGCGTTTACCGCCTCGGTCTGCAATCTGCGTCCGTACAGCCGTGGCAAGGTCGAAATCCGTTCGCTGAACAGCGCCGAAACGCCGCTGATTCAACCCAATTACCTAAGTGATACTCGCGACTTGCAGGTGGCGGCCGATGCTATCCGCTTAACCCGTCGCATTGTTGCTGCGCCAGCGCTGGCGCCGTTCAGGCCTGAAGAATACAAGCCTGGGCCCAGTTGTCAGAGCGAGGAAGACCTTCAGCGCGCGGCGGGCGAGATCGGCACCACCATTTTTCATCCAGCCGGCACCTGCAAAATGGGCGCTGGCGCCGATGCGGTGGTCGATGCGCAATTGCGCGTTCATGGTGTGCCGGGGCTACGGATTGCCGATGCGTCGATCATGCCGAACATCGTCTCTGGCAATACCTGTTCGCCAGTATTGATGATCGCGGAGAAGGCGGCGCAATTGATCCTCGCGTCTACCTAGTTGCGGTGCCGGTGCCCGAGCGCGGTAATTAACCGTCTGCGTCAGCCTGACTATGAAATATCACGCAGTTCTTGCCCGCATGCTTGGCTCGGTAAAGCGCCTGGTCGGCCAGCTCCAGCGCTTCGGCCAGGTTGCTGCTGTCCAGCGGCCACAGCGCGCCGCCGATGCTGCAACCGACCTTGACCTGATTGTTGCCCAGGTCGACCGGCGCACTCAGCGCCGCAAGAGTGCGTTCGGCCACCAGCTGCGCTTGCCCCAGGGCTTCGCTGCTGGGTACCTGGAGCACCATCAGGAATTCGTCACCGCCCAGGCGCGCGACCAAGTCACCTTCACGTAGGCAGCCGCGCAGGCGCACCGCCACTTCACGTAACAGCTGATCGCCCGCTGCATGGCCGAACTGGTCGTTGATCGGTTTGAAACCGTCCAGATCTAGATAGAACAGCGCCAGGCAATTGTTATTGCTCTGGCTGCGTTGTTGCGCACGCGGCAGGTAGCTTTCCAGGGCGACACGGTTGGGCAGACCGGTAAGCGCGTCGTGGTGGGCGAGGTTTTCCATCGCTCCGAGGGCGTTTTGCTGGTGGGTCAGGCTTTCCACCAGGTGGCGAATCGAGTTGCTGAGTATCTCGATCTCGCGGGTGCTTTTCAGCTCGGGGATCACGCTGATTTCACCGGCGCTGAGGCGGTCCGCAGCCTCAGCGATCTGCCGCAGCGGGCGGGTGAAATAGCCGGCGAGTAGCCAGCCGAGCAGGGCGAACAATAGCGCCAGGCCGCTACCCCACAGCAGGATATAGCGCGTGGTTTCGCGCGCCGGAGCGTAGGCTTCATCCAGATTTTGCCGGGCGATCACGGTCCAGCCCAAGCCCTTGTAGTCCATATGGCCTTGGCTTAGTGCCATGCCCGTCAGGTATTGCTTGCCGTCTGGCCACTCCTGCACGGCCCAGAGGTCCTTGCGTTGCGCCACGTCGTTGAGGGCGGGCAGATGCAGGCGCTGGCCGATCAGCTCCTTGGGCGCGAGCAGCACGGTGCGGTCTTCACCGATGACGAAGAACTCGACATTACGGCGCTTCTGGATCGGCTCGAGGATGGCCAGGCGCACTTCGTCTGCCCATGACCAGGACAGGTGCGAGGCCAGTACGCCCACCAGGCTGCCGTCGGGAGCAAATACCGGCAGGCTGATATCGACGAACTTCATCGCCTCACCGGTTGGGTTAGGCAGCAATTTGGCCAGTAGTACGGCTTCATGCACGTCGCCGATAAACACGTTTTTCTGCGCTTCCAGGAACACCGGGCGCTGGGCGATGCTGGCACCTTCCAGTACACCGTCGCTGGAGGCCAGTACCGTACCTTTGGCGTCGGTAAAGCCGATCCAGGCGATGCTGGGGAACTCGATCTGCAGGCGGTCGAGCAGCACGCGGACCTCGACGATATCGTCCGGCTGGTTGAGTGCACGCAGTTTGCCGATCACCTGCAGCATGGCTGCGCGGCTCTGCATGTCGCGATCCAGGCGGTCAACCATCATAAAAGAGACTTCGGCGAGGTCGCGGCCGACTTCCTCGCGGATGCGCTGGCTGGCGTCGTGGCCAATCAGGGTGCCGAGCAACCAGCTCAGGCTGGCGACAAGAAGGGCAATCAAAATGGCGAAACGACTACGCAGGCTGTGCGATGAACTCATGGCACGACGGCTCCTGTGGGCGGGCAGGCAGTGTACAGGTGCGCTTGAGCATAGTGGCCGTTGGTCTGCACTGTTGTGCGCCAGCGCCAATTGTGGGCTGCAAGGGCCGATTCGATTGGGCTATACTCGCCGGCTTTTCCGAAAGTTTGACCTACGAGTGCTGCCAGCCATGGAAATCAACCCGATCCTTAATAGCATCAAGGACCTGTCCGAGCGCACCCTGACTATTCGGGGGTATCTTTGACTACGATCACAAACATGATCGTCTCGTCGAAGTAAACCGCGAACTCGAAGACCCCAACGTCTGGAACAACCCCGAATACGCGCAGAATCTGGGTCGCGAGCGCGCCTCGCTGGCGCTGATCGTCGATACCCTGGATGACCTGCACGGCAGCCTGGCCGATTCGCGCGACCTGCTCGATATGGCCGTCGAAGAAGACGACGAAGGCGCGGTGAATGACGTTGCCGCCGAGATCGAGCGCCTGCGTGAGATCCTCGAAAAGCTCGAATTCCGCCGTATGTTCAGCGGCGAGATGGACCCGAACAACGCCTACCTGGACATCCAGGCCGGCTCCGGCGGTACTGAAGCCCAGGACTGGGCCAATATGCTGCTGCGCATGTATCTGCGCTGGGCCGACAAGCGCGGTTTCGACGCCACCATCATGGAACTGTCCGCTGGCGAAGTGGCCGGGATCAAGGGCGCGACCCTGCATATCAAAGGCGAGTACGCCTTTGGCTGGCTGCGCACCGAGATCGGCGTGCACCGCCTAGTGCGCAAAAGCCCGTTCGACTCCGGCAACCGTCGCCACACCTCGTTTACCGCAGTGTTCGTCTCGCCGGAAATCGATGACAACATCGAAATCGAGATCAACCCGGCGGACCTGCGTATCGACACCTATCGTTCATCGGGCGCCGGTGGTCAGCACGTAAACACCACCGATTCGGCGGTGCGGATTACCCACGTGCCGACCAACACCGTGGTCAGTTGCCAGAACGAACGTTCGCAGCACGCCAACAAAGACACCGCGATGAAGATGCTGCGGGCGCGTTTGTACGAGCAGGAAGTGCAGAAGCGCAACGCCGCCTCGCAGGTGCTGGAAGACAGCAAGTCGGATATCGGCTGGGGTCACCAGATACGCTCCTACGTGCTTGATGCCTCGCGGATCAAGGATCTGCGCACCAACATCGAGCGCAGCGACTGCGACAAGGTGCTCGACGGCGATATCGACGAATACCTGGTGGCGAGCCTCAAGCAGGGGCTCTAACCGCCGAGTGATGGTTTTAGGCAGGTTGGGCGTGCGCCATGCGCGACCCAACCATCCGCCAACGATTTACAGGACAGACGAACGACCATGAGCGACCAACAACTCGACCAGCAAGCCCTCTCCCACGAAGACCAGCAGCAGGAAGAAAACAAGCTGGTTGCCCAGCGCAAGGAAAAGCTTGCCGCCATCCGTGAGCAGGGCAACGCCTTCCCCAACGATTTTCGCCGTGACAACTACTGCGCCGACCTGCAGAAACAGTACGCCGAGAAGACTAAGGAAGAGCTGGCCGAGGCTGCCATTCCGGTCAAGGTTGCCGGGCGCATCATGCTCAACCGTGGCTCGTTCATGGTGATTCAGGACATGACCGGGCGCATCCAGGTCTACGTCAACCGCAAGACCCTGTCCGAAGAAACCCTGGCCGCAGTGAAAACCTGGGACATGGGCGATATCATCTCCGCCGTCGGCACCTTGGCCCGTTCCGGCAAGGGCGACCTCTACGTGGAAATGACCGACGTGCGCCTGCTGACCAAGTCGCTGCGCCCTCTGCCGGACAAGCACCATGGCTTGAGCGACACCGAGCAGCGCTACCGTCAGCGCTACGTTGACCTGATCGTCAACGAAGACGTGCGTCAGACTTTCCGCGTGCGTTCGCAGGTCATCGCGCATATCCGCAGCTTTCTGATGCAGCGCGACTTCCTTGAAGTGGAAACGCCGATGCTGCAAACCATTCCCGGCGGCGCAGCGGCCAAGCCGTTCGAGACTCACCACAACGCCCTGGATATGCAGATGTTCCTGCGTATCGCGCCGGAGCTGTACCTCAAGCGGCTTGTTGTTGGTGGGTTTGAAAAAGTGTTTGAGATCAACCGCAACTTCCGTAACGAAGGTGTCTCGACTCGTCACAACCCTGAATTCACCATGTTGGAGTTCTACCAGGCTTACGCCGACTACGAAGACAACATGGACCTGACCGAGGAGCTGTTCCGCGAGCTGGCTCAGCTGGTGCTCGGCAGCACCGACGTGCCGTACGGCGACAAGGTGTTCCACTTTGGCGAGCCGTTTGTGCGCCTGTCGGTGTTCGATTCGATCCTCAAGTACAACCCTGAGCTGACCGCCGATGACCTGACTGACCTCGACAAGGCCCGCGCCATCGCCAAGAAGGCCGGCGCCAAGGTGCTTGGCTTCGAAGGTCTGGGCAAGTTGCAGGTGATGATTTTCGAGGAGCTGGTCGAGCACAAGCTGGAGCAGCCGCACTTTATTACTCGCTACCCGTTCGAAGTCTCGCCGCTGGCCCGTCGCAGCGACGATGATCCGAGCGTTACCGACCGCTTCGAGCTGTTTATCGGTGGCCGCGAAATCGCCAACGCCTACTCCGAGCTTAACGATGCCGAAGACCAGGCCGCGCGCTTTATGCAGCAGGTGGCCGACAAGGACGCTGGCGACGACGAAGCCATGCACTACGACGCCGACTTCGTTC
>DASRUM010000031.1:0-8704 GCA_035655415.1 Pseudomonas sp. | reverse complement strand
GAGAGTCCGGTGAGTCGCTTCATGCGTAGTAATTCCTCAATTAAACCAATACGCCGGACTGGCGCAGGGCCTGACGCAGCGGTTCATGACAACGTGGGCTGAGCCAGGTCAGTGGCAGACGGATACCGTCTGGCATCAAACCCATTTCATGCAGAGCCCATTTCACCGGAATCGGGTTGGATTCGATAAACAGCGCCTTGTGCAGCGGCATCAAGCGGTCGTTGATCGCACGGGCAATCGCTGCTTCACCACGCATGGCCGCCGCACACAGATCGCTCATCGCGCGCGGGGCGACGTTAGCGGTTACCGAAATGTTGCCCTTGCCGCCCATCAGCATCAGCTCAACGGCGGTGGCGTCATCACCGGAATAGACCAGGAAGTCCTTGCTCACGCGATCCAGTACTTCCTGACCGCGCTGCAGGTCGCCGGTGGCTTCCTTGATACCGATGATGTTGTCGATCTTGGCCAAACGCTCAACCGTCTCCGGCAGCATGTCGCAGACCGTACGGCCTGGCACGTTGTAGAGGATCTGCGGGATGGCAACCGATTCGGCGATGTGGCGGAAGTGCAGATACAAACCTTCCTGAGTCGGCTTGTTGTAATACGGGGTGACCAGCAGGCAGGCATCGGCACCGACATCTTTGGCGGCACGGGTCAGTTCGACCGATTCACGGGTGGAGTTGCCACCGGTGCCGGCGATGACCGGAATGCGCCCGGCAACCTGATCGACGATGCGCTTGATCACTTCGATGTGTTCAGGCACCTCAAGGGTCGCCGATTCGCCGGTAGTGCCGACTGCGACGATGGCATTGGTGCCCTCCTGCAGGTGGAAATCCACCAGTTTGCTCAGGCTGTCCCAATCAAGACCACCTTGTGCATCCATGGGCGTAACCAGTGCCACCATACTGCCCGCAATCATGCAACCGCTCCTGCCGGAAAAAGAGAGCCGTAATGGTACTGGGGCCACCTGCCTTGTACAAGCGAAGTACCGAGGCTGTGATGCAACGCGTATACAATCTTTCTCGGCCAAACGCGGCACACTCCTCACCGCCCAGCCCCGCCGGCATTCCCCTGAGCGGTGCTTTTCGCTACCCTTCCGGCTTTGATCGACGCTGTATGCACAGCGCCGACCGCTTATCGTTTAGGAAGGCTGCATGTCCACCCCCCTAGTTCGCGAACAATTCCTGCTTATCAGCGCCCTTGGCCCCAACGCCATGGAGCTGACCAACGTGCTCTGCCGCACCAGCCACGAGAACCGTTGCGCCGTGGTCAGCACCCGCCTCAGTCGGCATGGCGAGTACAGCGCACTGGTCTTGCAGATATCCGGCAGCTGGGATGCCCTGGCCCGTCTGGAATCGAGCCTGCCGGCGCTGGCGAAGAAGCACAGCTTCTCGGTCAACGTGATTCGCAGCGCCGCCTCGGAAAGCCGCCCACAGGCGCTGCCTTATGTGGCGTATGTCAGCTCGGCCTACCGCCCGGACATTCTCAATGAACTGTGCCAGTTCTTTCTCGACCATCACGTCGAACTGGAAAACCTCACCTGTGATACCTACCAGGCCCCGCAGACCGGCGGCACCATGCTCAACGCCACGCTGACCGTAACCCTGCCGGCTGGTACGCAGATCAGCTGGTTGCGCGATCAATTTCTCGACTTTGCCGATGCGTTGAATTTGGATGCGTTGATTGAACCTTGGCGTCCACAGAACCCATAAGGAGCAGCATTTTATGGCCGTAGCACTCGACACTCCGGTTGCAGACTTTCAGGCAGAGGCCACCAACGGCCAGACCGTTCAGCTGTCCGCACTCAAGGGCCAGCAAGTGGTGATCTACTTCTACCCGAAGGACAGCACCCCCGGCTGCACCACCGAGGGCCAGGGTTTTCGTGATCAGTTCCCAGCGTTTCAAGCAGCCAACACGCTGATCTTCGGCGTATCGCGCGACAGCCTGAAATCCCACGAGAACTTCAAGTGCAAACAGGAATTCCCCTTCGAGCTGATTTCCGACAAGGATGAAGCCGTTTGCCAGCTGTTCGATGTGATCAAGCTGAAGAAGCTCTACGGCAAGGAATACCTGGGCGTCGACCGCAGCACCTTCCTGATCGACAAAGCCGGCGTACTGCGCCAGGAATGGCGCGGCGTGAAAGTGCCAGGGCATGTCGATGCGGTACTGGCTGCGGCCCAGGCACTGAATAAAGCCTGAATCGCGCGCGTAAAAAAGCCGGTCAGTTGACCGGCTTTTTATTGCCTGCAGATTAACCGGCCGCTATCTGCTCACTGCGCGGCCAGGCGTCGATCACTGCCTTGAACAGCGTGGCCAGCGGGATGGCGAAGAACACGCCCCAGAAGCCCCACATGCCGCCAAACAGTAGCACCGCGCAGATGATCGCAACCGGGTGTAGGTTGACCGCCTCGGAGAACAGCAGCGGCACCAATACGTTGCCGTCCAGCGCTTGGATGATCCCGTAGACCACCATCAGGTAGATGAACTGGTCACCAAAGCCCCACTGGAACAAGCCGATCAGCGCCACCGGCACCGTTACGACTACCGCGCCGATATACGGCACCACCACCGACAAGCCCACCAGCAAGGCCAGCAGCGCCGCGTAGTTGAGCCCCAGGTAGGCAAACGCGATATAGGTGACCACGCCGCAGATGATGATTTCGATCACCTTGCCGCGGATGTAGTTGGCGATCTGCTTGTTCATTTCCTCGGCCACCTGAGTGATCAACGCGCGCTCACGCGGCAGATAGCCGCGAAACCATGCACTGATCAGCTCCCGATCCTTGAGGAAGAAGAACACCAGAATCGGCACCAACACCAGGTAGATCATGATGGTCAGCAGCATCGGCAGACTGGACAGGGAGAACGACAGCGCCCACTGGCCGAACTTGCCGGCTTCGCCACGCATGCTGTCAATCAGCTGCACGATCTGCTCATCCGTAATCAGATTCGGGTAGCGCTCGGGCAGCAGCAGGAACACCGATTGCCACTCCGTAGCCATGCGCGGCAGCTCATTGAACAAGGTACTCAGCTGCTGCCAGAGCAGTGGCATCAACACCAGCAGAAACAGCCCAAGCATGCTTATAAACAGGGTGAACACCAGCCACACCGCGACCATCTGCGGCAAGCGCATACGCTCAAAGGCATTCACCAGGCCCTGCATCAGAAACGCCAGCACCAGCCCCGTCAGTACCGGAGCTAGCATGCCGCCCAGGTTCAGGATCGCGGCAAAGCCAAGCACCAGCAACACCGCAAGCACCACCGCCTGCTCATCGGAAAAATAGCGATGCAGCCAATCCTGAAACACCTTGAACATTGCGACTCCTTACCTGGGAAACACAGTGTCTATAACGCCTCGCAAGCAGCGCTTAGCGCAGCAGACCCTAGGCCTTGCGCAACCAATAGCGGTAAACGCCATTATCGACCTCTTCACGCAACAGACTATGCCCGGCCAGGCTCGCGAAGGCACGGAAATCCCGTTGCGAACCGGCATCGGTGGCCTCAACCTTGAGCACAGCACCGCTGGCCAGGCGATTGAGTTCCAGCTTGGCCTTAAGCAAGGGTAGCGGGCAGTTGAGCCCGCAAGCGTCCAGTTGCGCATCGAAGTCTTCGGCACGCCATTGCATATCAGTCATTGAGCTACTCCAGGAAGGCCGCAAGGATACCCAAGGCCGCACAACCCTGGCCAGCACAGCCGCCAGCCAGCTACAGTAGCGCCTTTGTTCGACACGAGCTTTGTGCATGAGCCTTCTGCGCCCTACCCTGTTGACGCTGGCCTGCCTGCTGGCAGCCCCCGCCATGGCCAGTGACCTGCCCTCCCTTGGCGATGCCAGTTCCGCCATCGTTTCCCCGCAGCAAGAACACCAGCTGGGCCGCGCCTGGCTGAGTCTGGTACGCGGCCAAGTCAGCCAACTCGACGATCCACAGCTCAAGGACTTCGTCGAAACCAGCGTGTACCGCCTGAGCGAAACCAGCCAGTTGCAGGACCGCCGCCTGGAATTCGTCCTGCTCAACAGCCCGCAGATCAATGCCTTTGCCGCCCCAGGCGGGATTGTCGGGGTCAACGGCGGCCTGTTTCTGTATGCGCAGACCGAAGCCGAGTACGCCTCAGTCATGGCTCACGAACTGGCGCACTTGTCACAACGCCACTTCGCTCGAGGGCTAGAAGCGCAGCAGCGCATGCAGATCCCGGTGATGGCCGGCCTGCTCGCCGGCATCATCGCCGCAGCCGCCGGTGCCGGGGATCTGGGTATTGCAGCCATCGCCTCGACCCAGGCCGCAGCCATGCAGGAGCAGCGCCGCTTCTCTCGGCAGAACGAACAGGAAGCTGATCGCATCGGCCTGGTCAATCTGGAAAAAGCCGGCTTCGACCCACGCGCCATGCCCAGCATGTTCGAGCGCCTGATGCGCCAGTACCGCTACGACCGCAAGCCGCCGGAATTCCTCCTGACTCACCCAGTGTCGGAGTCGCGTATCGCCGACACCCGCAACCGTGCCGAGCAGTACACCGCCAAAGGCGTCACCGACAGCGTGCGCTACCAGCTGATGCGCGCCCGCGTGCAGCTGACCTACGAAGAAACCCCGGGGATGGCCGCCAAGCGTTTTCGCAATATGCTCGACGAAAACCCACAGATGGAAGCCGCTCGCTACGGGCTGGCGATTGCACAGATCAAAAGCGGCCAGCACAAGCAGGCGCGCGAGTCCCTGCAACCGCTGCTGGAAAGCTCCCCGAACGATGTCGCCTACAACCTGGCCCAGATTGAACTGGATATGGCGGCCAATCGCCTGAGCGACGCGCAAAGCCGGACTAGCCGACTGATGACCCTCTACCCAAACAACTACCCGGTCAACCAGGCACATATCGACCTGCTGATGAAGCAGGGCCGCATTCAGGAAGCCGAACGCGCCCTCGATGACATGCTGAAAAGCCGCGGCAAGGACCCGGACGTTTGGTACCAAGTAGCAGAAGTACGCGGCCTGAGCGGCAACACCATCGGCCTGCATCAAGCACGCGGCGAGTTCTTTGCCCTGGTCGGTGACTACAACCAGGCTCTGGAACAACTCGACTTCGCAAAGCGCCGCGCCAACAACAACTTCCAACTAGCCTCGCGCATCGACGCCAGACAGCGCGAGCTAATCGAGGAGCAGCGCATCATCGAGCAAATGTTGCGTTGAGCAGGTAGCCAGAAAAGAAAAAGCCAGGCAAATGCCTGGCTTTTTATGCGGTTCGCTTAGGCGTTTCCGCTCAGCTTGAGCCGCGCAGCCTGAGTGAAGTCGAGCATGCGCTTGAGCGGTTTGATCGCTTTGGGGATCAATGCAGGGTCGACGAATATCTCGTTGCTGCCCTCGCGCAGGCACTCGAGGGTGCGCTGCAGGGTATTCATCGCCATCCACGGGCAATGCGCGCAGCTGCGACAGGTAGCGCCGTTACCGGCAGTCGGAGCGGCGACAAATTCCTTGTCCGGACACAGTTGCTGCATCTTGTAGAAGATGCCGGCGTCGGTGGCGACGATAAAGGTCTTGTTCGGCAGACGCTGGGCAGCTGCGATCAGCTGGCTGGTAGAGCCCACTGCATCGGCCAGATCGATCACTGCGGTCGGCGACTCAGGGTGAACCAACACGGCTGCGTCTGGGTACAGCGCCTTCATGTCTTCCAGTTGCTTGGCCTTGAACTCCTCGTGGACGATGCAGGCACCGTCCCACAGCAGCATGTCAGCGCCGGTCTTGTTCTGGATATAACGGCCCAGATGCTGGTCCGGCGCCCAGATGATGCTTTCGCCGTTGTCCATCAGGTGCTCGACGATCTCCACCGCACAACTGGAAGTCACCACCCAATCGGCGCGCGCCTTCACCGCTGCAGAGGTGTTGGCATACACCACCACCGTGCGCTGTGGATGCTGATCGCAGAACGCCGAGAACTCTTCCACCGGGCAACCCAGATCAAGCGAGCAGGTCGCTTCAAGCGTCGGCATCAGCACGCGCTTTTCCGGATTGAGGATTTTCGCCGTTTCGCCCATAAATTTAACGCCGGCCACCAGCACGGTCTGCGCCGGGTGCTGATTGCCGAAACGGGCCATTTCCAGCGAGTCGGAAACGCAGCCGCCGGTTTCCTCGGCCAGCGCCTGCAGCACTGGGTCACAGTAATAATGCGCGACCAGCACGGCGTTCTGCTTTTTCAGCTCGGCAGCAATTTCAGTACGGTAGAAAGCCTCTTGCTCGGGCGTCAGCGGCTTGGGCTGCTTGGCATCAAGGTGGGCTTGCACGAGCAGGCGTTCGGAAATCTGGGTCATGTCATCAGGCTCTGAATATGCTTTCAGTGCAGCGAGTATACCCGCCTGAATAGCGCTGGAGCAGGCAGGTTGCAACCACGCGCCGGTGGTAAAAGTGACAGATACAAAAAAGCCCGAAAATTCCTTTAATCAGAACTTTCAGGCTTCTTGACCTTCCGAGGAAGGAAATATGGTGGGTCGTGTGGGATTCGAACCTACGACCAATTGGTTAAAAGCCAACTGCTCTACCAACTGAGCTAACGACCCGACGCGAGGCGCATGATACTGATTTAATTCAGGAATTCAACACTTCGCGAAAACTTTTTAGAAATAACGAGTGGGATCTACCAGCCCGGCGGTAGCAAAACCCGCAGCACGCAGACGGCAGCTGTCGCATTTTCCGCAGGCGCGGCCTTGATCATCAGCCTGGTAGCAGGAAACAGTCAGTGCGTAATCAACGCCCTGCTGAACGCCTGCCTGGACGATCTCGGCCTTGCTCATGGCCTGCAATGGAGCCTGAATACGAAAGCCCTGCCCTTCTACACCGGCCTTGGTGGCCAGATTGGCCATACGCTCGAAGGCCTCAATAAACTCCGGGCGGCAATCCGGGTAACCGGAATAATCCACCGCGTTCACCCCGATAAAAATATCCCTCGCACCCAGCACCTCAGCCCAACCCAGCGCCAGGGAGAGAAACACCGTATTGCGTGCTGGCACGTAGGTCACCGGAATACCTTCGGTCGGGCTTTCCGGCACATCGATACTGGCGTCGGTCAACGCCGAGCCGCCCATGCCATTGAGATTCAGGCCGATCACCTTGTGCTCGACCACACCCAGCTGCCGCGCCACCTGCTCAGCCGCCTGCAATTCAGAGCGGTGACGCTGGCCGTAATCGAAACTCATTGTGTAACAGCTGTAGCCATCGGCTTTGGCCAACGCGACCACGGTGGCCGAGTCCAGGCCGCCTGACAGCAGGATTACCGCTTTCTTATCGCTCATATCAATGTCCCGGCTCATCATTCCAGAGAATCTTGTGCAGCTGCATCTGTAGGCGCACGGGCAGGTTGTCGGCAATGATCCACTCGGCCAGCGAGCGCGCATCCAGCTCATGGTGGCTGGGCGACATCAGCACCTCACCGGCGCGCTGATCCAAGCGGTACTGGATCAATTTGCTCACCGCCCAGTCGTAATCCTCACGCGAGCAAATAACGAACTTGACCTGATCATTTAGCGTCAGCAGCTCGATATTCTCGTAGCGGTTACGTGCTACTTCGGCCGAGCCTGGGGTTTTCAGGTCGAGCACCTTGCTCACTCGCGGATCGACCGCCGATACATCCAGCGCGCCACTGGTTTCCAGCGACACTTCATAGCCGGCATCGCACAAGCGCTTGAGCAGAGGAATGCAATTGGGTTGCGCCAACGGCTCACCACCGGTCACGCAGATATAACGCGGCTTATAGCCGGCAACCTGTTCGATGATGGCGTCCAGCGACTGGATCTCGCCGCCACTGAAGGCGTAGGCGGTGTCGCAGTACTGGCAACGCAAAGGACAGCCGGTCAGGCGAACGAACACAGTCGGCAAGCCGGCGGTGCGCGTCTCGCCCTGCAGCGAGTAGAAAATCTCGGTAATGCGCAGGGTATCTTGCATATCAGCCACGGGCGTGACAGCTAAACAGGCCGTCCGCCTCCGTTGCGGGAAAAGGGGCGCGGATTCTAACGAAAAAACCCGCGCAAAGCGCGGGTTTCTTGATTCGAAGTTCAGCTTTTACGGCAAACGCTGCAAATCACGCTGCGCCAGCTGAGCCGCCGAACTGCCCGGATACTGGGCAATTACCTGCTGCAGAATACCTTTAGCCTTGTCGCTGTTGCCAAGGCGCTGCTCGACGTCAGCCAGCTTGAATAAGGAGTCCGGCACTTTGGCGTGGCTCGGGTAAGTCTGGCTGACCCGTGCAAATGCCTGGCCTGCGCCCTGCAGATCACCTTTGGCCAGGTTCACCTCTCCGAGCCAGTACTGCGCGTTGCCGGCGTACTGACTATTCGGGTATTTGCGCAAGAACGCTGCAAAGGCCTGACTGGCCTTATCGAAGTCCTTGGCTTTGATCAGGTCAAAGGCTGCTTCGTAGAACAGCTTTTCCTTTGCCGGATCGGCCGGCTCATTGCTGGCTGGCGCTTGTGCCTGCCCCGCAGCTGGCGGGGTTGGCGTACCGATGGCATTGACTGCGCCAGCGGCTGAAGAATTCTGGTTAGCCGCAGCACCTGCCGCACCACCACTCACACGCCGATCAAGATCCTGATAACGCTCCAGGCTTTCTTGTTTCAGACGTTGGATTTCATTCTGTTGCTCTTCCAGCGTACCGCGCAGCTGCGCGATCTCTTCCTGCATCTGCTGCAACTGGTTGAACAGCATACCCTGCGCCGTGACAGGGGCCGCAGCC
>DASRUM010000030.1:0-15666 GCA_035655415.1 Pseudomonas sp. | reverse complement strand
AGGCTTTTATCTGTATGCCTATACAGTTGTTGTGCGGCTGCCAAGCGGGCACAGACAAATCAGCTATTCCGAGTAAAATGCTCGGCCTGATTGACTGCCCGATAGCGAAACCATGTCCCTGCCCAAGCACCACCTCGAACTCCTGAGCCCGGCGCGCGATACCGCGATTGCCAAGGAAGCCATCCTGCACGGCGCCGATGCCGTGTATATCGGCGGCCCCGGCTTCGGTGCGCGGCACAACGCCAGCAACAGCGTGGCGGATATTGCTGAGCTGGTGCAGTTTGCCCACCTGTTCCATGCGCGGGTGTTTGTCACCCTCAACACCATCCTGCATGAGGATGAGCTGGAACCGGCGCGACAGATGATCTGGCAGCTGTACGAGGCCGGCGTCGATGCGCTGATCGTGCAGGACATGGGCGTGATGGAGATGGACATTCCGCCCATCGAGATCCACGCCAGCACCCAGTGCGATATCCGCACCCTGGAAAAAGCCCGCTTCCTCGATGGCGCTGGCTTCTCCCAGCTGGTGCTGGCCCGCGAGCTGAACCTGGAAGAGATCGGCAATATCTGCCGCAATGTCGATTCGGCGGTCGAGTTCTTTATCCACGGCGCGCTGTGCGTGG
This sequence comes from Pseudomonas sp., assembly GCA_035655415.1. Classification (GTDB taxonomy): domain Bacteria; phylum Pseudomonadota; class Gammaproteobacteria; order Pseudomonadales; family Pseudomonadaceae; genus Aquipseudomonas. The sequence continues at coordinate 15,043 of DASRUM010000030.1, read as the reverse complement.
CGTTCTCCGGGCAGTGCAATATCTCCCACGCGCAGACCGGGCGCAGCGCCAACCGTGGCGACTGCTCCCAGGCCTGCCGCCTGCCGTACACCCTCAAGGACGATCAGGGCCGCGTGGTGGCGTTTGATAAGCACCTGCTGTCGATGAAGGACAACAACCAGACCGACAACCTGATCTACCTGGTGGATGCCGGCGTGCGCTCGTTCAAGATCGAAGGGCGCTACAAAGACATGAGCTACGTGAAGAACATCACCGCGCACTACCGCCGCGAGCTGGATGCGATTCTCGAGCAGCGTCCGCACCTGGAACGCGCCTCCAGTGGGCGTACCGAGCACTTCTTCACCCCGGACACCGACAAGACCTTCCACCGCGGCAGCACCGACTATTTCGTCACCGACCGCAAGGTGGACATTGGCGCGTTCGACTCACCGACCTTTACCGGGCTGACCGTGGGTGTGGTGGAAAAGGTCAACAAACGCGACCTGATCGCCGTCACTGACACGCCGCTGTCCAACGGCGATGGCCTTAACGTGCTGATCAAGCGTGAAGTGGTGGGTTTCCGCGCCAATATCGCCGAGCTTAAAGCTGAGTTCGAGGAAGACGGCGAGAAGCGCTACCGTTACCGCGTCGAGCCCAACGAGATGCCCGAGGCCATGCACCGCGTGCGTCCGCTGCAGCCGCTGCATCGCAACCTCGACCACAACTGGCAGCAGGCCCTGCAGAAGACCTCGTCCGAGCGACGCATTGCGGTCAGCTGGCAGCTCAGCCTGCGCGGCGAGCAACTGAATGTGAGCGTCGCCAGCGATGACGGTATCAGTGCCAGCGTCAGCCTGGCCGGGCCGTTCGCCGCCGCCAAGGATGCCGAGCAGGCTCGCGAGCAACTGGCCGATGGCTTGAGCAAACTGGGCACCACCATCTATTACAGCGCCGGCGCGCAGATCGACTGCGAGGTCGTGCCGTTTATCCCCGGCTCGCAACTCAAGGCCCTGCGCCGCGAAGCCATCGAAGCGCTGACCCAGGCCCGCGTCGCCGCTCACCCGCGTGGCGGGCGCAAGGCTGTCAGCGTGCCAGCGCCAGTGTACCCGGAATCGCACCTGACCTTCCTCGCCAACGTCTACAACGACAAGGCCCGCACCTTCTACAAGCGTTACGGCGTGCAACTGATCGACGCCGCCTACGAGGCCCACGAAGAGTCGGGCGAAGTGCCGGTGATGATCACCAAGCACTGCCTGCGCTTCTCCTTCAACCTGTGCCCCAAGCAGGCCAAGGGCGTTACCGGCGTGCGCACCAAAGTCTCGGATATGCAGCTGATCCATCAGGACGAAGTACTGACCCTGAAGTTCGACTGCAAACCCTGCGAGATGCACATCATCGGCAAGATGAAGGGTCATATCCTGCATCAGCCGCAACCTGGCAGCGCCCAGAGCAAGGGCGGCGCGGTGGGCTATATCACCCCGGAAGATCTGCTCAAGACCATCAAGCGCTGATAGCCGACTGCGGATGTAGGGTGCGCCGTGCGCACCGCCAAGAAGGCAAAGCACGTAGGGTCTGCAATCTGTTAGGGCGGCCATGTCGGGGGCTTGTCCGCCACTGATGGCTACTCAGTAGGCAGTGACCGTTGGTGCGCACGGCGCACCCTACACGAGGTCGTGCACTTCGCTAGGTTTGTGGCCGTAGCCGCTGGATTGCGGTGTTAGCGGCTGGCGGGTTTGGTTCGTTGTCCGGTCAGGATCACCAGCGCAATGCCGCCAAGTATGGCCAGGCTGGCCAGGAGTAGACGCAGGCTGAGGGGTTCGGCGAGCAGGACCACGCCACCCAGGGCGGCTATCACCGGTACGCTGAGTTGCACGCTGGCGGCTGTAGTGGCTTTCAGGGCCGGCAGGGCGCTGTACCAGACGGCATAACCCAGCCCGGAGGCCAGCGCGCCGGAAGCGATGGCGTAGGCAATGCCGGCAGCGCTCTGCAGGGTGATATCGCCGAGCGTCGCGGTGCTGAGAATCAGGGCAATGGGCACCGCCCGAAGGAAGTTACCGGCGGTGACCTGCAGCGGATCGCCGGCACCTTTGCCGCGCAGTGAGTAGATACCCCAGGCTACGCCCGCACTCAGCATCAGCGCCGAGGCCAGTGGCGGCGGGGCGGAGATGCCCGGCAGAAGTAGGCCGACCAGCCCGCCAATCGCCAGCAACAAGCCGCCAAGCTGGGGCACTCGCAGGCGTTCGCCGCGGTACAGGCCGTAACCGATCATGGTGCTTTGCACCGCGCCAAACAGCAGCAGGGCGCCGGTGGCCGTAGACAGTTCGATATAGGCGAAGGAAAACCCGGCGGCGTAGGCAAACAGGGCCAGTGCCGATAGCCAGTTGCCTTTGCCAACCGCGCTGCCGGCGCGGATGCGCACGATCAGCCAGAGCACTGCGGCTCCGGCGATCAGGCGAATGCTGGTAAAACTGGCGGCATCGATGCTGCCGTCGGCAAGCGCAGCCCGGCACAGCAGGGAGTTGGCGGCGAAGGCGATCAAGGCGAGCGCCGTCATGCTGACAAGGCGGGGGTATGACATGGGGTTTCCTTAGCAGGCCGTTGAAAAATGTAGGCGAGGCAGGCAAAGCAATACCGATGGCGGCCCCACAAAAACGGCCGAAAAACGGACTGGGCTCGCACGCGAGTTTACGGGCTGTAAATGAGCATTTTGACTGGGCTCGCATCCGAGGCCGTTTTTAACGCAGCATTGCCAACGCAGGTAGTTTTTCAACAGCCTGTTAGCCGATTCCCGGTGGCTACCGAGATTACCTTGCACTCGACAGGCGTGGGTGTCTTCCCGCCTCCTCTTTTAGTCGCGTGCACCGCGGCCCCCCGTACTCTGTATCTTTACTGTTTGTCCTTGCCCAACGAGCGATAGCTTGGCCATTGGCGCAGCAAGGTATCGACGAATTGTTCGGCGGCTGGCGACAAGGATGAACCGTGGCGGCGCACCAGCCCCAGGGTACGGCTGATGACAGGGTCTACCAGGGGGCGCTGAACCAGTATCGGGTGGTCTTCGGCAGGCATCGCCAGGCTGGGCAGGGCCGCCACTCCCAGTCCGGCCTCGACCATCCCCAGCGAGGTCGATAGATGTTGCACCTCGTAGAACCAGCTGGGCCGCCAATCCAGATGGGCCAGGCCGTGGTCGAGCAATACGCGGTTGCCGCTCAGGCGACCGACGCCGATCAGGCGGTAATCACTGAGTTCGCGCCAGGCCACCTGAGGTTGTGCGGCCAGAGGATGGTCGCGGCGGCAAGCGAGCACGAATGGCTCCTCGACCAGTGGGGTGAAGTCGATCTCCGCGCTCTGGCCGCTGAGCATATTGATGCCGAAATCAGCCTCGCCGCGTAGTACTGCCTCCAACCCTTCATGGGCACTCAGGTCGAGAATGCGGATGCGGATCTTCGGATACTGCAGGTTGAATTCGCGGATCACCGTTGGCAGGAAGTAGAACGCCGCCGTGGGGATGCAGGCCAGGGTCACCTGGCCGGACTGGCGCTCGGCCAGTTCACGGATGCCGAGGATCGAGCGCTCGAAATCGTCCAGTAAACGCCTGGCCTTGGGCAGGAAGTCGCGGCCCACTGCGGTCAGGCTGACGCGCCGTGTGGTTCGGTCAAGCAACTGGGTACCCAGCCCTTCCTCAAGCTTCTGCATGCGCCGAGTCAATGCCGGCTGTGACAGATGGATCGCATTGGCCGCTTCGTGAAAATTGCCGAATTCGGCGATTTTCACGAAGGCCCGGAGGTCCTGTAGTTCGTAATTCATGCGCAATACCTATTAATTGGCGTGATTTTTACGGTTCACAAATCGATTGCAACCGGCCAATCCCGCGATTCGTCTGTCGTGGCCCTTAGCGTGGGTTTTTGCGGCTTGCATTAATGCGTTTAAAGCATCAATTGCACGAATATATGCATTTTACAGATCAAACGAAGCCGCTCAATAATTATTCAACGCAACAATAAACATATTTATTGCACCGGAGACATCATGCAGGCAATACCTTGTGTCCTTATGCGCGGCGGTACGTCCCGAGGCCCGGTTTTTCTGGCCAACCACCTGCCCAGCAATCCTGCTCTGCGCGACGAGGTGTTGCTCAAACTCATGGGCTCGGGGCATGAGCTGGAAATCGATGGCATCGGCGGTGGCAGCCCGCAGACCAGTAAGGTGGCGATTGTCAGCGCTTCCAGCCATCCGGACGCCGATGTCGATTACCTGTTCGTCCAGGTGATGGTGGCGCAGCGCCGGGTCGATACGGCCCCCAACTGCGGCAATATGCTCTGCGCCATCGGGCCTTTCGCCATCGAGCATGGCCTGGTCAATGCCGCTGCACCGGTTACCCGGGTGCGCATTCGCAACGTCAACACCAATACCCTGATCGACTCCGAGGTGCTCACCCCCAACGGTAAAGTGCGCTATGAGGGCGATACCAGCATCGATGGCGTACCTGGTACGGCTGCACCGATCAAGCTGACCTTTCTCGATGCCGCCGGAGCCAAGACCGGCCGGCTGCTGCCCACCGGCCAGGTGCGCGACCAGTTTGACGGCGTTGTGGTGACCTGTATCGACATGGCCATGCCGATGGTGCTGATGCATGCCGAAGCTCTCGGCAAGACCGGCTATGAAACACCCGCCGAGCTGGATTCCGACGCCGAACTGTTGCAGCGTCTGGAAAGTATCCGCCTGCAGGCCGGGCGCGCCATGGGCCTGGGTGACGTCTCGCAGATGGTCATTCCCAAGCCTGTATTGCTCGCGCCAGCCCGGCAGGGCGGCACCCTCAGTACCCGCTATTTCATGCCGCACAACTGCCACCGCTCCCTGGCCGCCACCGGTGCCATCGGCCTGGCCAGCGCCTGCGCGTTGCCCGGCAGCGTGGCCCACGACCTGGCCCCGATCAGCGGCGCGGCCCTGGTCAGCCTGGAGCATCCGGGCGGGCAGATTGCCGTTTCCCTCGAGCCTGGTGACGCCGAGAACCCGGAAAAGATTCGCGCCTCGTTGATTCGTACCGCCCGCCGCCTGTTCGCCGGCGATGTGTACGTGGCCAGCCCGCGGCGTAGCGCGGCCGAGCACTGATTTACCCGCAACCCACCGACAGAGACTCACACAATGATAAGAAATACCCCTCTGCAAAATGGCCTGCGTCTTGGCGCGTTGTGCCTGCTGCCCATGTCGTTGCCGGCGGCGCATGCCGCAGGCTTTATCGAAGACAGCAAAGCCAGCCTGGAACTGCGCAACTTCTACCTCAACCGTGACTTGCACGACGGTGCCGGGCAGAACAAGCGCGAGGAATGGGCGCAGGGCTTTATCCTGAATATCGAGTCCGGCTACACCCAGGGCACCGTTGGTTTTGGCCTGGATGCGCTGGGTATGCTGGGCGTGAAGCTCGATTCCTCGCCGGATCGCAGCGGCACCGACCTGCTGCCACGCGACAGTGATAACCGCGCCGAAGACGACTACAGCAAGCTGGGCTTGACCGCCAAGGCGCGCTTTGCCGAGAGCCAGCTCAAGGTCGGTACCCTGTTGCCGAAGATGCCGTATCTGCAATACAGCAACAGCCGCCTGCTGCCGCAGACGTTCGAGGGCTGGCAGCTGCAGAGCAAGGACATCGACCAGCTGACGGCAACCTTCGGCGAGGTGTCCCGCGTCGTGCAGCGCAGCGTGTCCGGCTCCGAGAAATTGCGTCTGAACAACAAGAACGATCGCTTCGGGGCCAGTCCGGAAAGCGATGAGCTGCGTTTCGCCGGTATGGATTTCGCGCTGAGCGCGCAGACGCTGGCCAGCTATCACTATGCCGAGCTCAGCGATGTTTATCGTCAGCACTTTGTGGGGCTGCAACACACCGCCGCGCTGGGTGCCGGCAAGTTGAAGAGCGATCTGCGTTATTTCAACAATAGCGAGGCGGGGCAGGAGCGCGTCGGGGCGATCGACAACCAGGCGTACAACGCCATGTTCACCTATAGCCTCTCGGGGCACGCCCTGGGCGTGGCCTATCAGAAGATGAGCGGCGATGAGGCGTTCACCTATGTCGACGGCGCGACGCCCTACCTGACCAACTTCCTGCAGATCAATGATTTTGCCGGGCCCAATGAGCGTTCCTGGCAGCTGCGTTACGACTACGATTTCGCCAATCTGGGGATTCCGGGCCTGACCTTTATGACTCGCTATGTGAGTGGCGATCAGATCGAACGCAGCAATGGCCAACAGGGCGATGAATGGGAGCGCAATACCGACCTGGCCTACACCTTCAGCCAGGGCAGCTTGAAGAACCTCAAGGTTACCTGGCGCAACGCGACCTACCGCTCCAACTTCAGCCGAGGGCTGGATGAAAACCGTTTGATCCTGAGCTACGTGCAGCCACTTTGGTAAGCAGTGCATAGCCATAGCCGACAAATCTAATAAGAGGACAACATCATGCGTAACGCCAAACTCAGCAAAATCCTGCCCCTCACCTGTGCCTTGCTGCTGGGCAGCTTCAATGCGGCGGCCGGCGAACCTGCACGCCCCGAATGCATTGCACCCACCAAGCCCGGCGGTGGTTTCGACCTGACCTGCAAACTGGCCCAGGCCGGCCTCAAGGACGAAGAACTGCTCAAGGCTCCGATGCGCGTTACCTATATGCCTGGTGGTATTGGCGCGGTGGCCTACAACGCCATCGCGGCCAATCGGCGTGCCGAGGCGGGCACCATCGTCGCCTTCTCCGGGGCCTCGCTGCTCAATCTGGCACTGGGCAAATATGGTCGCTATGACGAAGACGCGGTGCAGTGGCTGACCACCATAGGTACCGACTACGGCACCCTGGCCGTCAGCGAAGACTCGCCCTACAAGACCCTCGACGATGTGGTCGCTGCACTGAAGAAAGACCCGAAAAGCATCTCGGTCGGTGGCGGCGGCAGCATCGGCGGCCAGGGCTGGGTGAAGATCGCCCTGCTGGCCAAGGCTGCTGGCGTTAACCCGCGTGACTTGCGTTACGCCGCCTTCGAGGGTGGGGCCGAGCATTATATGGCGCTGATGGGCAAGCACGTGGATCTGGTCACCGGCAGTGCCAGCGAAATCCGCGCGCAGAAGGCCAACAAGATCCGCACCCTGGCGATCTTCAGCGAAGAGCGCCTGCCGGGCGAACTGGCCGAAATCCCCACCGCCCGCGAGCAGGGTTACGACATTCAGTGGCCATTGATCCGCGGCTACTTTGTCGGCCCCGATGTCAGCCCCGAAGCCGTGAACTGGTGGCGTGAAACCTTCGCCACGTTGCAAGCCTCGCCAGAGTTCCAGAAATACCTGAGCGATCGTGACGTGCTGCCGTTGAACGTGACCGGCGCTGAGCTGAATGCTCTGGTCAAGCAACAAGTGGCGCAATACCGGGATCTAGGTCGCGAGTTCGGCCTGGTCGAGTAATCCCACTTTGGCTGAGCCGCGCTATGCGGCTCAGCCATGGAGCACCCTTATGCACGATCGAGTTTTTGCCGGTTCCAACCTGCTGCTTTGCCTGCTTCTGGCATTTCTGGCCTGGGCCTATCAAGCCCCTTTTACCTACGAGCCGGTGGGCCCGCGGGCCTTCCCGCTGCTGCTGTTGCTGCTGATCACGGTGGCCCTGCTGTACCTGCTGTGCAAACCCTTGTCGCGGCAAAAGATTCAGGAAGAGCCTGCACTGGACCGTCATGTGAGCCGCAAGATCGTCCTGTGCGTCGCTGCGCTGCTGGTCTACTCGGCGCTGTTTGAAGTCATGGGTTTTATCCTCAGCAGTGTCTTGTTCGCCGTCGGCATGGCCCGTTTGTACGGTGCCTCCTGGTTGCAAAGTGGCCTCGGTGGCAGCGTGATCGCCGTGGGCCTTTACCTGTTATTCGACTACGGCCTCGATGTGCCTCTGCCCTTGGGCATGCTCGCCGCACTGGGGAACTGACTTATGGATACCCTCTATTACCTGGGCATCGGCTTCGGCGTTGCCCTGACCCCCTACAACCTGCTGACGGCATTCTGCGGCACGCTGATCGGCACCATCGTCGGTCTGCTGCCCGGCCTCGGCCCGGTGAACGGTGTGGCCCTGCTGATCCCGATCGCCTTTGCCCTCGGCCTGCCGCCGGAAACCGCCTTGATTCTGCTCGCCGCGGTGTACCTGGGCTGCGAGTACGGCGGGCGGATCTCCTCGATCCTGCTGAACATTCCCGGCGAAGCCTCGGCGGTGATGACCACCCTCGACGGCTATCCCCTGGCGCGTCAGGGCAAGGCGGGTGTGGCGCTGTCGATCTCGGCCTGGAGTTCGTTTATCGGCGGCACCATCGCCACCGTCGGCGTGGTGCTGTTCGCCCCGTTGTTGGCCAAGTGGGCGGTGGCCTTCGGCCCGGCCGAGTATTTCGTGCTGATGGTCTTCGCCATCACCTGCCTGGCCGGCATGGCGGACAACAAACCGTTGAAGACCGCCGTGGCGGCGCTGATTGGCCTGTTCCTATCCTGCGTCGGCATCGATGCCAACAGCGGCGTCTACCGTTTCACCTTCGGCAGCCTGGGCCTGGCCGATGGCATCCAGTTTGTGGTGCTGGTGCTTGGTCTGTTCAGCGTCAGTGAAATTCTCGTCCTGCTCGAACGTACCCACCACGGGCAGAAGGCGGTGAAGGCTTCCGGGCGCATGTTGTTCAACATGAAGGAAGGGGCCTCGGTATTCGCCACCAATATGCGCAGCGGCGTGGTCGGCTTCGTGCTCGGCGTATTGCCGGGGGCCGGTGCGACCCTGGCCAGCGCGGTGGCCTATATGTCGGAGAAACGTCTGGCGACCAAGGACAACCAGTTCGGCAAGGGCGACCTGCGCGGCCTGGCCGCACCGGAAACCGCCAACAGCGCCGCGGCCTGCGGCTCCATGGTGCCGATGCTGACCCTCGGCGTGCCGGGCTCGGGTACCACCGCGGTGATGCTCGGCGCACTGACGCTGTACAACATCACCCCCGGGCCGATGCTGTTCCAGAACCAGCCGGACATCGTCTGGGGCCTGATCGCTTCGCTGTTCGTGGCCAACGTCATGCTGCTGATCATGAACGTGCCGATGGTGCGAGTGTTCACCCGCATCCTCGCGGTGCCGACCTGGGCGCTGGTGCCGGCGATTGCCATCATCACCTCGATTGGCGTGTATGCGGTGCACTCGACCACCTTTGATCTGTTCCTGATGATCGGCATCGGCGTGTGCGGCTATATCCTGCGTAAACTCGACTATTCGCTGTCGGCGGTGCTGCTCGGCTTTATCCTCGGCGGCATGATGGAAGAGAACCTGCGCCGGGCGCTGTCGTTGTCCAGCGGCGAGTTGGGAATCCTCTGGGGTAGCCCGATTACCATCGCCGTCTGGGCGCTGGTGGCGGTGATGGTGGCCCTGCCGATATGGCGTGCCTGGCGCGGGCGCAAACCGGCAGCTGTTGCGCTTACCGAGTGATAGAGCAGCGCCAAGGCGTGGGAGGCGTGGCATGCATATCGTGATTCCCGATGACTACCAGAATGTCATCAGCTCGCTCGACTGCTTCGCGCAGTTGGGCGGGCACAAGGTCAGCCTGTATCACGATGTACAGAAGGATCCCAGGGTATTGGCGCAACGCTTCGCCGATGCCGATGCGCTGGTACTGACCCGCGAGCGCTGCGTGATCGATGAAGCCCTGCTGGCGCAGTTGCCCCGGCTTAAGTTGATCAGCCAGACCGGCAGGGTTGGCCCTCACCTGGATCTGCAAGCCTGTAGTCGTCATGGTGTGGCGGTGATGGAAGGGCGGGGATCGCCGATTGCTGCCGCCGAACTGACCTGGGCCCTGATGCTCAATGCCCGCCGGCAACTGCGCACGGCGATAGATGGGCTCTACGCCGGGCACTGGCAGGTCAATCTCGGCGAGCGTTTATGCGGGCAGACGCTGGGCATCTGGGGCTATGGCAAGATCGGCCAGCGCTTGGCGCGTTATGCCCAGGCTTTCGACATGCCGGTGCTGGTGTGGGGCAGCGAGGCTTCACGTCTGGCGGCGCAGCGTGATGGCCATCGTGCGGCCGAATCGCGCCAGGCGTTCTTCAGCGAGGCCGATGTGCTCAGCCTGCATCTGCGCCTGGTCGACAGCACGCGCCACGCGGTAACCCTGGACGATCTGCTGTGGATGAAACCCGGTGCCTTGCTGGTCAATACCAGCCGCGCCGAGCTGATTGCCCCAGGGGCCCTGCTGACGGCCATAATCCAAGGTCGGCCAGGCTTTGCTGCCCTCGATGTATTCGAGGACGAGCCGCTGCTGGACCCGGCGAACCCGTTGCTGAACCACCCCAGAATTCTCTGCACCCCGCATCTCGGCTATGTCGAGCGGCACAGCTACGAGCTGTATTTCGGCGATGCCTTCGCCAACTTGTTGGCGTACTTCAATGGCCACAAGTGCACCTTGGTCAACCCTGTGTAGCGCGGATTCGTGGGTTGCGCGCCATTACAAGCGGGTTGCTGTCGGGATGGTAGGGGCGACCGTCGTACTTGATAGGTTGAAGCCCCTCTCGGCAATAAGGTCACTGACTGGGCTTGCCATAGCCCTTGGCGAGAAACAGCCAGGCCATCAGCGGATAACAAAAATAATGCAGCCCAACGATCAGCAACCCCATGGGGTTGGGGTCGTCTTGCAGCGCCATCATTGCCAATAACCCCAGATAGAGCAGTGCCAGGATGCCGCCGTAGAGTGCGAGCAGACGGCGGCGTTCGCCTTGCAGGGTCATGCCTGCGGCCACCAGTGCGGCGATAAGCACCGTGGTAAACAGCCCGCCGAGTTTGACGAAGGTGTCGGACATGCAGCTGATCCATCAGGACGAAGTGCTAACCCTGAAGTTCGACTGCAAACCCTGCGAGATGCACATCATCGGCAAGATGAAGGGCCATATCCTTCACCACCCGCAACCGGGCAGCGCCCAGACTCAAAGCGGTGCGGTGGGCTATATCACCCCGGAAGATCTGCTAAAAACCATCAAGCGCTAGAGCCGAAAGGCGAATTGTAGGATGGGGCGGGCTGCGCAGGTGAACGCAGCGATAACCAGCAAACTTCTCGCTAGGACGGCTGACGGTGTTGAGGGTGCGATTGCTGATGTGTATCGCACTGCTCAACCCATCCTGCGGGCTCGTATATCGAAGAAAACACTATTTCGACGTGTTTTTTCGGAGTCGACGCGATCGCAAGTTGTCGTGTAAATAACTCTTAAGTTTTATGAGAAGCGATTTAGTATTTCGCGGATTAATCCGGTTAATTGACTGCCTTCTGTTCTTTCTGCTTTACGGTAAATTGCTTTTTTAAATACTTTATTATCAATACCGGTGTATTTTGAGAAAAATGCAGAAGCAAGGCCGAACACTTGCTTTCCGTCGCAGCGGTCTATTAGTGTGGTGTCAGCGTTCTGGGTGTAAGCATCAAACACAGAAGTTACAGACTCTTTTAAGTCATTTGCTAGTGCTTGAATGCTTGTCTCATCCAAGGCTTGGTTAATTATTTGTTCTAATATTTTTTCTTTGCTATCCCATACAAAGTCTTTGTTTCCCCATATTTTCCTTGAAAAGTAAGAGTCTATTTTGTGATTTAATACAAGAGATGTTTCTTTTTTATAAACTTGAGGGAGTGATTTTTTAGCAAGCTCTGAAAATTGCTGATTGATTTCTTCTTTGGTGATTTTTTTGTCACTTTCGCCAGATATTTCTATGTATTGGTTTATGACGTGTTCAAATATGTCTGCGTCTAGTAGGTAGTTTTCAAACTCATGTTTAGATAGTTTTATAAATGTTTTGTCGTAAAAATCTTCGTCAAGTGCTCTGATTTTTTCGAAATACTCTTCAGGTTTGTTGTCGGAGTCTACAAGAAAGACAAACTCCATTTCTCTAATGTGCTTGCGAAGAACTACTAATTTCTTGAATGTCTCTATAACTTCTTTGCTTCCACCTAGCGGTTTGATTGTTACACTCTTCCCTTTTAATATATATTCAAGCGACTCGTGATCACCCGTGCCTTCCACTAGTAGTACTTTGCTATATATTGAACTCAGGCCCAATCCCCTGAGTTCGTTCTCGGCGTCGTCATAATTTAGCTCTTTGATAGAGCTGGAGACTGTGAAATTTTTACCAACGGTGAATATTTTATAAATAAGGGTTTTGGAATGTGTGGATAAAACTACTTGATTTAGTCTGTGGTCTTTATATTCTTTTTCCAGCCACTCTTCTTTTAGATTTATTTGGCCTTCGGCTTCGTTTTCTTTTGTGGCCCAGCCCAGTAGTCCTCCACTTTCGCATAATGCATGCAATAGGCTTACGAACTCTAACAGTAAGCTTTCGTGGAAGTGGTTTTCTGGCTCATCAATAAATAATGCGCAAACTGATTTAGATATACATAGAAAGGCTAGGGTGCTGAGTAGTGCTTTTTCGCCGGAACTAAATTCTCTAACATCGTATAAGGGTTTTCGTTTGTCTGTGTTTGCTTTCCCTAGTAGAACGAACTCTCCAGGTTTGTGTTTGCCACTAAAATTTCTTAGTTCAACGTTTGGGATTAACGATGTAAACATTTTTGATGCGACTCTGAAGTAGAGTAGCCTGTCGGGTTTGCTTGGTATTAATCTTCCGTGGATGTGGTCTTTAACTAGTTGTCGATATATCCCAGAAAACAAAAGCCCTGGCCTTAGTACGGCCTCTATCGCTAGATCGTTCCTGCTGTTGTCGGAAATGTTAAGTTCGTTAAATTTTAAGGTGTCTTCAGAGAATCCTTTGCTTGCATCGATGTATAAAATCAAGTTTTCTGGTGATGTAAGGTTCCAGTACTTTTTAATAAATTTTTCGTTGCTGTACTCAAGGTCAATGGTTTTGTTTGTGTATTTAAGTGTCAGTATGCAATCTTCGTCTTTGTCACAGAGGACAAGCCTTATAATTGAGTCGTATGAGTTTAAGAAGCGTTTTACCTCATGCTCGAATTCGATCCAGTGTGAGTCGCCTAGTAATTTCGAAAAATATGCTTTTTGAATTAGGTAGGCAGACTTCAAGATGGTTGACTTGCCAGCACCATTTTTTCCAGAAATGCTGAAAATTGATGTGAGGTCATCGAAGGCGCAGGTGATGTGTCCGTCAAAGGATTTTATATTATTAAGTTCAATTTCTTTGATTTTCAATTTTGCCCATCCTTGGTGGTTTTTGTATGGGTGGTGTTACTGAGTCGAATTCTTATGTTTTGTATTTGTATATCTTCCTAATATAACGGTATTGCCGAGCTTTATGAGTCCTTCGGAATAGCAAGTGCCAACCACGCCAGCAGCGGATAACAAAAGTAATGCAGGCCAAAGATAAACAGTCCCATTGGGCCGGGTTCGTCTTTGAGCCACATCAGGCCGAGTAGGCCCAGGTAGAGCAGGGCGAGGATGCCGCCGTAGAGGGCCAGTAGCTTGCGGTGTTCGCTGGGCAATGGGCGGCGGCGGTGTTGTAAGTGAAACCACAGGGCCATGCCACCGGCTACTAAAGCGGCCACCAGCAGGGTGCTGAGTACGCCGCCGAGTTTGACGAAGCTGCGCACCAGCAGGTTGAGCACCATGACCGCCACCACGCCGCCAATGGCCAGGTGGGTTGTCGAGACGTTATCAGTGTTGGGCGGGTTCATCGTGCGCGCTCCCGGTGATTTAGAGGCTGCGGTTTAGGCCGAAGCGTTTTTTCAGAATGCTTTCCATCAAGCGCTTAGGCACCAGTGCGGCCAGCAGCGGCATGCTGCGGCTGCCATTGCCCAGGCGCAGCAGGTTTGGCCGGGACTTGCTTTGTACGGCGGCCAGCAGGTTGCGGGCGAAGTGGCTGGTGGGGGTGGGGTTGTCCTGCGAGGCGTTGGCGCGGGCGCGGATGCCGTCGCGGATCGGCCACCAGGGCGAGGCTTCATCGATCAGCTGTTCGGCTTGCTGGCTGGCATTGGCGCCGAAGCTGGAGGCAATCGCGCCGGGCTGTACTTCCATCACCTCGATAGCGAAGGGTGCGAGCTCCAGGCGCAGGGCATCGGTCAGCGCATGCACGGCGGCCTTGGAGGCGCAGTAGGCGCCGGCGAACGGGGTGACCAGCACGCCGGAAACGCTGCCGATATTTACCACCAGGCCCTTGTTCTGCCGCAGCAGCGGGAACAGTGCGCGGGTGACGCCGATCAGCGAGAACACATTAGTTTCGAATTGCTTGCGCATGGCTTCAACGCCGCCATCGAGCAGCGGGCCCATGGCGCCGTAGCCGGCGTTGTTGATCAGCACATCGAGGCCGCCAATCTCAGCTTTCAGGCGTTCGGCCAACTGGCCCAGGGCCAGGCCATCGTTGACGTCCAATTGCACGGCGTGAAAACCGGCGGCGTTCAATGCGGCCAGGTCCTCGGCTTTGCGCGCGGTGGCCCAGACCTGATAACCGGCCTGCTGGAACACCTCGGCCAGGGCGCGGCCAATACCGCTGGAACATCCGGTGATCAGTACGCTGGGCTGGTTCATTCGAGCTTCCTTGTTGTTATGGATGGGGCTTAGCGGCTGAAACTGCCTTGCAAACGCTCTGCGCGAAACTCCAGAGTACTGGCGCGGTAGCCGCTGCGCAGGGTGGGTAGCGGCAGGCAGGTGTGCCAGTCAGTGCCGGGCAGCAATTCGCCGGGGCCGCTGTAACGTGGGGTTTCATACAGGCGCTCGGCCAGGTTGATGCTGTCGCCGGGGCGGTAGGCGGCGATCTGCCAATGCAGCTCAAGCAGTGCGGCTTCGCTGCCGTTCTTCAGATTCAGGGCCAGCGGGCGGTCCGCCGGGCAGCTGTCCGGGGCGTAGGCGAGGCGTAATTCGAGGTGGGCCAGGTGGCGGTTCTCGCGGCTTTCCTGCCAGAGCACCCAACTGGCGACCAGGCCTAGGCCGATCAGCGCGCCGAGGGAAATCGGCAGGGCCTTGCTCGGGTAGCGGATCAACAGGATCAGCCAGCTCAGTACCAGGATTGCGCCGAATAGCATGGGAATAGATGGCCTTGGTCGATAAACAGACGTTCATCCTACACAAGGCCGGGCGGCTGGGTACATGCTTTGGCCCGCCAGCC
>DASRUM010000029.1:0-46554 GCA_035655415.1 Pseudomonas sp. | reverse complement strand
AGGCGCGTTTGCGCCACGAACCCCATGAAGTCTTCGCCTGCCTGTTTCTCGATGCCAAGCACCGGGTGCTGGCGTTCGAGGTGCTGTTTCACGGCAGCATCGATGGCGCCAGCGTTTACCCGCGCCAGGTGGTCAAGCGTGCCCTGGCGCATAACGCCGCCGCGTTGATCCTGACCCACAACCATCCGTCCGGGGTGGCTGAGCCGAGTCAGGCCGATCGAGTGCTGACCCGGCGCCTGAAAGAGGCTCTGGAGTTGGTGGATGTGCGCGTGCTTGATCACTTTATCGTCGGTGACGGCGAGCCCCTGTCCATGGCCGAGTACGGTTGGCTGTAAGCGTGCGACGAATGGTCGGGGCCTGGTTATGCCCCGTCCGCATGGGGATAGGCGCTTTGACGGCGGCAGCGGTGCACTAGAAAGCGCCACTGTTCTTGCTGCAAGGGGGTGTTTCTGATATAAAGGCGCGCTCTTTTCTAGGGGCCCGGTTCCTCCGCTTTATAGGCGTGGCCGGTAAGACCCTGAAAAAACGTGGCGCCGAGCGCCAAATGACTTTGAGTTTAAGCGGCCAACCCATGCCGGGTTGGGCATGTGGTTTTAGAGGGCTGATGTATGTCGACAGTCTATCAAGTTACCGGTAAGGGTCCGGTAACCGGGAATAACATTTCCCACGCTAACAACAAAACCCGTCGTCGTTTCCTGCCGAACCTGCAGCATCACCGCTTCTGGGTCGAGTCTGAGAACCGTTTCGTGCGTCTGCGCGTTTCTGCCAAAGGCATGCGTTGCATCGACAAGCGTGGTATTGACGTCGTTCTGTCCGAGCTGCGCGCTCGCGGCGAAAAGGTTTAAGGAGAAAGTCATGCGTGAATTGATCCGTTTGATCTCGAGTGCCGGTACTGGTCATTTCTACACTACCGACAAAAACAAGCGCACCACTCCGGACAAAATCGAAATTAAAAAATTCGATCCGGTTGTGCGTAAGCACGTGATCTACAAGGAAGGCAAGATCAAGTAATTGATCTGGCACCTTGCCGAAAAAGCCCGCTTTTATAGCGGGCTTTTTCTTGCCTGCGATTTGGTCTGGTAAACCTAGAAGGTGGCCGTCAGGATGACAGGCGATAAAAAGCCCGCGCAAGGCGGGCGAAGGGGGGACGCATGAATAGCTATCAGTTGCTGGCTTGCTCGAAGATCACATAGACCTTGCGGCACGGCTCCAGCACTTCCCAGGTGCCGGAAAAGCCGGCCGGGATGACGAAGCGGTCGCCCGCGCGCAGGGTCTTGGCATTGCCGTCCTTGTCGCGCAGCACCGAGACGCCTTGCAGGATCTCGCAGTACTCGTGTTCGGTGTAGTTGATGGTCCAGTGGCCGACGGCGCCTTCCCAGATTCCCGCATTGAACTGACCGCATGGGCTGCCGTAATGGTTGCGCACGCTTTGCTCGGGGTCGCCCTTGAGCACCTTTTCTGCTGCCGGGCGGTAATGTTCGGGCGTGGTGGTGACGGTGGCGAAGTCGACGATCTTTTCGATATTCATAAGCATGTCCGGTAGGGATTGAGCGCCTGTTAAGGCCAGGCTTGTTATTGGTTGGGTGGCGATTTCGGCAGTCTATGTTTAATAAAGCACACATAACAAGGCGGTTTTGCCAGTTTTTGTAAAAAATATTGGAAGTGTGCAAGCCTCTGGTTTAGTGTTGCCGGCAGGATTGGGTCGCGAGGCCCATGCAGAATAATTGACAGCGCGTGCGGCCACCCTGCGGCGCTTTACTAGCGATAGAGGATGTAGCAATGACTAGCCTGACTCGTGCCGACTGGGAGCAGCGCGCCAAGAACCTGAAGATCGAAGGCCGTGCCTTTGTTCATGGCGAGTACCGCGCCGCTGTCTCCGGGGCCACGTTCGAATGCATCAGCCCGGTTGACGGTCGCCTGCTCGGCCTGGTGGCCAGCTGTGATCTGGCTGATGCCGAGCTGGCCGTAAGTGACGCCCGCGCCACCTTCGAGTCCGGCGTCTGGTCGCGTATGGCCCCGGCGCAGCGCAAGCGCGTGATGATCCGCTTTGCCGACCTGCTGGATCAGCACGCTGAAGAGCTGGCGCTGCTGGAAACCCTGGATATGGGCAAGCCAATCAGCGATGCCTTGAGCGTTGATGTACCGGCAGCCTCGCGGGCGATTCGCTGGAGCGGCGAAGCGGTCGACAAAATTTATGACGAAGTGGCCGCCACCCCGCACGACGAACTGGGCCTGGTGACTCGCGAGCCAGTGGGTGTAGTGGCGGCCATCGTGCCGTGGAACTTCCCGATGATCATGACCTGCTGGAAGCTCGGTCCAGCCCTGGCCACGGGCAACTCGGTGATCGTCAAACCCTCGGAGAAATCGCCGCTGACCGCCCTGCGCATGGCCCAGCTGGCCCTGGACGCCGGCATCCCGGCCGGCGTGCTCAATGTGCTGCCAGGTTACGGCCACACCGTCGGCAAGGCGCTGGCGCTGCATATGGATGTCGACACTCTGGTGTTCACCGGTTCGACCAAGATCGCCAAGCAGCTGATGATCTACGCTGGCGAATCCAACATGAAGCGCGTTTGGCTGGAAGCCGGCGGCAAGAGCGCGAATATCGTCTTCGCCGATGCGCCGGACCTCAAGGCTGCGGCCGAGGCTGCTGCTGCGGCGATCTGCTTCAACCAGGGCGAGATGTGCACCGCTGGTTCGCGTCTGCTGGTGGAGCGTTCGATCAAAGACACATTTATGCCCATGGTCCTGGAAGCCATGCAGGGCTGGAAAGCCGGTCACGCCCTGGATCCGGACAGCAAGGTCGGCGCGCTGGTCGATGCCGGTCACCTGAATGCGGTGCTCGGTTATATCGACGCCGGTCATAAGGATCAGGCCAAGCTGCTCTGCGGCGGTAAGCGCACTCTGGAAGAAACAGGCGGCCAGTACGTTGAGCCGACCATCTTCGATGACGCGCACAACGCCATGCGCATTGCCCAGGAAGAGATCTTCGGCCCGGTGTTGACCGTTATTCCCTTCGACAGCACCGAGGAGGCGATCAAGATCGCCAACGACAGCATCTACGGTTTGGCGGCGGCGATCTGGACCAGCAACCTGTCCAAGGCGCATCTGGCGGCCAAGGCGCTGCGTGTGGGCAGCATGTGGGTCAACCAGTACGACGGCGGTGACATGACCGCGCCGTTTGGCGGCTTCAAGCAGTCCGGCAACGGCCGCGACAAGTCGCTGCACGCCTTCGACAAGTACACCGAGATTAAGGCGACCTGGATCAAACTCTAAATAGCACTGCTGTAGGTCGGCCCGTGTTGGGCCGGCTCTATATGAGCCAAACCCGCGGCCGGGTTCCTGAACAGGAGCTCGGCCGTTGTTTTTTGCGCGGCAGGGCCGTGAGTGATTGGCTCCATGGGGTGGGAGTTGGCTGATTGAACTGGATGACCTATTTCGCCGTCAGTGCGGCGGTGGTGATCGTTGGGCTGTCGCTGGGCGTGACGCTGCCGCTGGTGTCGTTTCGCCTCGAGGCCTGGGGTTATGGCCCCTTTGCCATTGGCGTGATGGCCGCTATGCCGGCCGTTGGTGTGCTGCTCGGCGCGCGGCTGACTGGGCATCTGGCCGGCTGGTTCGGCACGCCGCAAACCTTGCGCCTGTGCCTACTGGCCAGTGCGGCGTCGGTGGCGCTGCTTAGCGTGATGCCGAGCTATCCGCTGTGGCTGCTGCTGCGCCTGCTGATTGGCATTTCATTGACCGTGGTGTTTGTGCTTGGCGAAAGCTGGATCAATCAGCTGGTCGAGGACCGTCTGCGCGGCCGTCTGGTCGCGCTGTACGGCACCGGCTTTGCTCTCAGTCAGCTGTGCGGACCGCTGCTGCTGACGCTGTTGGGGACTGAAAGTGACCGTGGTTTCTGGTTCTCCGCTGCGCTGCTGGTGGGCGGTAGCCTGCTGCTGTTGGGCCGCGATGGCGCGCCCAAGGTCGATGCGCAGAGTGCGTCTGGGCGCGGCATTCTGGCGTTTTGCCGCACCTCGCCAGCGATTGCCTGGGCAGTGGTGTTGTTTGCCGCCTTCGAGGCGATGGTCCTGACCCTGCTGCCGGTGTATCTGGTGCGCGAAGGCTTTGCCCAGCAGCTGGCGTTGGTCATGGTCAGTGCGGTGGTGGTCGGCGATGCTGCCCTGCAGCTGCCGATTGGCTGGATGGCCGATCGTGTACCACGGCAAACGCTATTCCGTTGCTGCGGGGTGGTGTTGTTACTGTCGAGCCTGAGCATTCCGTTATTGCTGCATACGCCGCTGATCTGGGTGGTGTTGGTGCTGTTCGGCGCCAGCGCGGGCGGCCTGTACACCCTGTCGCTGATTCTGGTCGGCCAGCGCTATCGCGACGATGCGCTGGTGCGCGCCAACTCGCATATCGCCTTGCTATGGGGCGCCGGTTGCCTGCTCGGTCCGCTGTCGACCGGCGCCGCCAGCCAGTGGGTCAGTGGCCATGCCCTGCCGATTCTGATGGCGGTTGGCGCTGCAGTGTTTGTCTGGCTGGCGTTTCAGCGCGGCGCGTTTAGCGAGGTGGCTAGCGCCAGGATGTGAGCATGGCGTCTGCCGCTGTTTCGGCGATCTGCTGTTCGCTAAGCAGCGCTGCCACGCATTCGCCGACCTGGCGAATTGCCTGTTCAAGCTCCGGTGTGGCTTTGCCGGCGTAGTTTATGCGCAGGCAATTGCGGTATTTGCCGGCGGCGGAAAAGATGTTACCGGGGGCGATCTGGATGGCGTGTTGCAGCAGTTCGCGGTTCAGGCGCTGGCTGTCGAAGCCTGTCGGCAATTCAAGCCACAGCATAAAGCTGCCCTGCGGCCTGCTGACCCGCGTGCCGGCAGGGAAGTAGCGGCTGATCCAGTCGGTCATCAGGTCGCGCCCGCGCTGATACTGCGCGCGCATGCGCCGCAGGTGCGGCTCGTAATGGCCGGTTTGCAGGTATTCGGTGATGGCCAGCTGCGGCAGCTGGGCGGTGCTACCGGTGCCCATGTATTTCATGTGCAGCACGCGGTCCAGGTAGCGCCCCGGGGCAATCCAGCCGATGCGCAGGCCGGGCGCCAGGGTTTTGGAAAACGAGCTGCAGAGCAGCACGCGGCCATCCTCGTCATAGGATTTGATCGTGCGTGGGCGCGGGTAGCTGTAGGCCAGGTCGCCGTAGACGTCATCTTCGATAATCGCCACGTCATAGCGCTGTGCCAGGGCCAGCAGGGCGCGTTTGTTGGCGTCGGGCATAATGTAGCCCTGCGGATTGTTGCAGGTCGGGGTCAGTTGGATGGCCTTGATCGGCCATTGCTCCAGGGCCAATTCGAGGGCTTCCAGGCTGATTCCGGTGATCGGGTCGGTAGGCAATTCCAAGGCCTTCATGCCAAAACCCTTGAGCGCCTGCATCACGCCGTGAAAGCTCGGCGAATCCACCGCAACGATATCGCCGGGCTCGCAGATGGCGCGGATCGCTGCCGACAGCGCCTCGTGGCAGCCTGTGGTGACGATGATCTCCTGGGGTGACAGGCTGCAGCCGGAGTCCAGCATTAGCCGCGAGATCTGTTCACGCATGCCCAGGTGGCCGTAAATGCAGCCGTAGGTCAGGCTGTTGGCGTCCTGGCGGCGGCTCAGGCGCGACAGTGAGCGCAGCAGCGGTTTTAGCGTCGGACTGTCGATATCCGGCCGGCCACGGCCGAGTTGCAGCAGGTCTTCCTGCCCCGGCGGTCGGCTGATCAGCTCCAGCACCTGATCCCACTGCGAGACATCCACGGGACGCTGAGCCATGCGACTGACCATGGGCAGCGCCGGCTGGTGGCGCGCCTGGGGCACAAAGTAGCCGGACTTGGGCCTGGGCGTGGCCAGGCCTTGGTCTTCCAGGTGGCGATAGGCCTGCTGCACTGTGCTGAGGCTGACGCCATGCTCCAGGCTCAGGGCGCGTACGGAGGGCAGGCGATCACCGGGGCGATAAAGGCCCTGCTCAATTCGGGTGCCGAGCAGTTCGGCTAGATTGATATAGAGCGTCATAACAGTTGCCTCGCAATGACTCTATGTAGTGCGCTAAGCCAGTACAGATCGACAAAAAATCCATCATTCAGAGCTCGTGCGCTTAAATCTGTATGGATATAAAAGTACATTTTTGCATCTGTCATGCTTTTTCTGCCTCGCTCATCATGATCTCCAATCAGGCTTACGGGCAGGAGCAGGCGATGAACGGTTTAAGTGATGTCAGGCTGACCATGAAGTCAGAAGAGTTGCAGCAGGAGTCTACTGGCGAGCATCTGTATGCTCAGGCTGGTGCGGTTAAGCCAGCTGTAAGTCGCTGGAACGCATTCTGGCTGCGCCTGACAACCCGCCGGGCGCTGCTGACGCTGACCGATGAACAGCTCAAGGATGTCGGCCTGAACCGTGAACAGGCCCGGCGCGAGGCGTTTCTGCCGTTCTGGAAGCTGTAAGGGGAGTTCACAGCAGGCCTCGTTGGCCTGCTGAATAGGGCGATCAGACCAGCTCTTTCATCCGATGCCACAGCATGCCCAGCGCTAACAATGGCGAGCGCAGGTGTTTGCCGCCAGGGAAGGTCATGTGCGGTACCTTGGCGAACAGGTCGAAGCCGCTGCTGGCCTGGCCAGCGATGGCCTCACCGAGCAGCTTGCCGGCCAGGTGCGTGGCGTTGACGCCGTGGCCCGAGTAGGCCTGGGCGTAATACACGTTGGGCTGTTCCTTGAGGCGGCCGATCTGCGGCAGGCGGTTGGCGCCGATGCCGATCATGCCGCCCCATTGGTAGTCGATCTTCACATCTTTCAGGTGCGGGAAGACTTCCAGCATTTTCGGTCGCATATAGCCGGCGATGTTTGCAGGATCGCGACCTGAGTAGTGGCAGGCACCGCCGAACAGCAGGCGGCGGTCGGCGGATAGGCGGTAGTAATCCAGGGCCACGCGCTGGTCGCACAGGGCCATATTCTGCGGAATGATTGCCCGCGCTTCGGCCTCGGACAGCGGCTCGGTGGCGATCACATAGCTGCCGGCGGGCAGCACCTTGCCGCCCAGGTTGCTGTTCAGGCCATTCAGGTAGGCGTTGCAGCCAAGCACCAGGGTGGCCGCGCGCACCACGCCCTGAGCGGTATGCACCTTGACCTCGCTGCCGTAGTCGATGCGGGTAACCGCCGAGTTCTCGAACAGCTGCACGCCCAGGCTCTGCGCCGCAGCGGCTTCGCCGAGGGCCAGGTTGAGCGGGTGCAGGTGGCCGGAACCCATGTCGATCATGCCGCCGACGTAGCGGTTGGAGCCGACCACTTCGTGCATCTGCTCCGGTTGCAGCAGGCGCATTTCATGGCGATAACCCAGCTGCTTGAGCTCAGCCATGTCTTCGGCGAAGTCGGCGAGGTGGCTGGGTTTGTTGGCCAGGTCGCAGTAGCCCCAGGTCAGGTCGCAGTCGATATTGAACTGCTCGATACGCTGGCGGACGATTTCCACCGCTTCCAGGCCCATCAGTTTCAGCTCGCGTACGCCCTGCGCGCCAATCACCGATTCAAACTGCTCAACGCCATGGCCGACGCCGCGAATCAACTGGCCGCCGTTGCGCCCGCTGGCCCCCCAGCCGATTTTGTGGGCTTCCAGCAGCACCACCGAAAGGCCTTTCTGCGCCAGTTCGATGGCGGTGTTAAGGCCGGAAAAACCACCGCCGACGATGCACACATCGGCGCGCAACTCGCCGCCCAGGGCGGGGTAGCCGAGTTGGCGATTGGCGCTGGTGGCGTAATAGGAGTTGGCGTGCTGGCTGTTGTGAACCGGCTGGTGAACGCGGGCGTTCATGTGTGGAATCCTGATTATTGTGTTTGGAAAATTTTACGAAGGATAAGCGTGGGATTTGCCAAACGCCAAGAGGCAATCGCGAAATAAGTGGATTTTCGTCGGTTGGGCGCGCAGCTGCCGCGATTCAGCCCGCTGCGCGGTTACTATGCCTGCCTGTGTTTCAGGATCACGCCCATGAGTTGCACCAGCCGCAAGATCGACCAGCTGCGTTTGCAGATTCCCAGTTTTGCCTGCATACCCGGCTGCCATGATTGCTGTGGCCCGGTTACGGCGTCATCCGAGGAGATGTCGCGGCTGCCGGTGAAAAGCGCTGCCGAACACGACGCGGCCCTGGCCGAGTACAACTGTGTACACCTCGGTCCGCAAGGCTGCACGGTGTATGACCAGCGCCCGCTGATCTGCCGCCTGTTCGGCACCACGCCAAGCCTGCCGTGCCCGCGTGGCCAGGGGCCGGAGCAGATGATTGAGCCGGCGGTGGCAAAGCAGGTGCATCAGTTGATCGCTACCACGCGCCAGGTACTGGTCTAGTCGGCAATCGGCAGGCTTAGGCTCTCTTTTACTTCTTCCATCACGATGTAGCTCTTCGACTCACGCACGTGCGGCAGCTTGAGCAGGATGTCGCCGAGCAGCTTGCGGTAGCTGGCCATCTCGTTGATCCGCGCTTTCACCAGGTAGTCGAAGTCGCCGGACACCAGGTGGCATTCGAGCACGTGCGGCAGCTTGAGCACGGCGCGGCGGAACTCCTCAAAGGTGTCGCCGGACTTGTAGTCCAGGCTGATCTCGACAAACACCAGCAGGCTGGCCTTGAGCTGCTGCGGGTTGAGCCGGGCGTGGTAGCCCATGATGATCCCTTCGCGCTCCAGGCGGCGTACGCGCTCGGTGCAGGGCGTGGTGGAAAGGCCGACTCGCTCGCCCAGCTCGGTAAAGCTGATGCGCCCGTCTTCCTGCAGGATGCGCAGGATATTACGGTCGATCTTATCCAGTTCGCGGCGGCTTTGATGTTGGGTGCGCATGGTGGATACCCCTCTACAGAAGGCGATATTGCCAAGAATTGTCGCCAAATATAGCTATTTATATAGTGAAAAGCACTGCTGTTCTCTTTCTATACTGCGCTCAATTGTGATCTCAGAAATTATCCGTCGCGCTCAATCGCGGCGAGGAGAGCGGCATGCGGGTTCTGGTTCTCGGTAGCGGTGTGATTGGTACAGCCAGTGCGTATTACCTGGCACGTCAGGGCTTTGAAGTGGTGGTGGTCGATCGGCAGCACGCCCCGGCCATGGAAACCAGCTTCGCCAACGCCGGTCAGGTGTCTCCTGGCTACGCCTCGCCTTGGGCTGCGCCGGGTGTGCCGCTGAAAGCCATCAAATGGCTGCTGCAAAAGCACGCGCCGCTGGCGATCAAGGCCACCGCCGATATCGACCAGTACCTGTGGATGGCGCAGATGCTGCGCAACTGCACCGCCAGCCGTTACGCGGTGAACAAGGAGCGCATGGTGCGCCTGTCCGAGTACAGCCGCGACTGCCTCGACGAGCTGCGCGCGGAAACCGGCATCGCCTATGAAGGCCGCAGCCTGGGCACCACCCAGCTGTTCCGCACCCAGGCGCAGCTGGACAACGCGGCGAAAGACATCGCCGTACTGCAGCAATCCGGTGTGCCTTATGAAGTACTCGACCGCGCCGGTATTGCCCGCGTCGAGCCGGCCCTGGCCGCCGTTACCGACAAACTGGCTGGCGCGCTGCGTCTGCCCAACGACCAGACCGGCGATTGCCGGCTGTTCACCACCAAATTGGCCGAGATGGCCAAGGCGCTGGGTGTGGAATTCCGCTTCGGCCAGGACATTCAACGCATCGACGCCGTGGGCGACCGGGTCAATGGCGTGTGGATCGACGGCAAGCTGGAAACTGCCGACCGCTACGTGCTGGCGCTCGGCAGCTTTAGCCCGCAACTGCTCAAGCCGCTGGGCATCAAGGCGCCGGTGTACCCGCTCAAGGGTTACTCGCTGACCGTGCCAATCACCAATGTGGCGATGGCGCCGACTTCGACCATCCTCGATGAAACCTACAAGGTGGCGATCACCCGTTTCGACAACCGCATCCGCGTCGGCGGCATGGCGGAAATTGCTGGCTTCGACCTAAGCCTCAACCCGCGTCGCCGCGCCACCCTGGAAATGATTACCGCCGATCTCTACCCGCAAGGCGGCGATCTGAGCCAGGCCGAATTCTGGACCGGCCTGCGTCCGGCCACCCCGGACGGTACGCCGATTGTCGGCGCCACCGGTTTGCGCAATTTGTTCCTCAACACCGGCCACGGCACACTGGGCTGGACCATGGCCTGCGGCTCCGGTCGCCTGCTTGCCGATCTGATGGCGAAAAAGCGCCCGCAGATCAGCGCCGAAGGTCTGGATATTTCCCGTTACAGCCGTTCCCAGGAGAGTCATAAGCATGTCAGTACAGCGCCTGCACACTGAAAGTCGTTACAGCGAAATCGTCATCCATAACGGCACGGTCTACCTGGCCGGCCAACTGGCGGACGATTACAGCGGCGACATCGTGCAGCAAACCCGCGAAAACCTGGCCAACACCGACCGCATGCTGGCCGAGGCCGGCAGCGACAAGTCGAAAATCCTCTCCGTGACCATATACCTGAAGGACATGGAGCGCGACTATGCCGGGCTTAATCAGGTCTGGGATGCTTGGGTCGCGCCCGGCGCGGCACCCGCACGCGCCTGCGTCGAGGCGAAGATGTACAAGCCTGAGGTGCTGGTGGAAATGATGATTGTGGCCGCCCTGTAAATCGGCCCATCCCGTTTGCGATAAGTGTTTGCCCGGCCATCACACCGGGCTTTTTTATAGCCTGCCATCCCTGGCGGCTACCCTTCGGGCCATTGCTACGCAACGTTAAAAATAGCTCCCGACCATTTTTTTAAGCCTGAAAACTGCTGATAGCCGAGAACATCATGCGTCCTGCCCGTGCCCTGATTGATCTGCAAGCCTTGCGTCACAACTACCAACTGGCCCGTGAAGTCAGCGGCGCGCGCGCCCTGGCAGTGATCAAGGCGGATGCCTACGGCCATGGCGCGGTGCGTTGTGCCCAGGCGTTGCAGGAGCAGGCCGATGGTTTTGCCGTGGCCTGTATCGAGGAAGCGCTGCAGCTGCGCGAGGCCGGTATTCGCGGGCCGATTTTGTTGCTAGAGGGCTTTTTCGAGGCCGACGAATTGCCGCTGATCGAGCAGCACGAGCTGTGGTGCGTGGTGCATTCGCTGTGGCAACTGGAGGCGATTGAGCGCAGCGCTGTACGTGGCCCGCTGACCGTCTGGCTGAAGATGGACAGCGGCATGCACCGCGTCGGTCTGCATCCAGCCGATTATCAGGCGGCTTATCAGCGCCTGCTGGCCAGCGGCAAGGTGGCGAAGATTGTGCTGATGAGCCACTTCGCCCGCGCCGATGAACTGGATTGCCCGCGCAGTGATGAGCAGTTGGCGGTGTTCCAGCAGGCGCGTCAGGGCATTGTCGCTGAAGTTAGCCTGCGCAATTCGCCAGCCGTATTGGGTTGGCCCAACGTACCCAGTGACTGGGTGCGCCCCGGCATCATGCTCTACGGCGCCACCCCCTTCGAGCAGGCACAGGCCGTGGCCGCGCGTCTGCAACCGGTGATGACCCTGGAATCGAAGATCATCAGCGTGCGCGAACTGCCGGCCGGCGAGCCGGTGGGCTATGGCGCGCGCTTTTTCAGCGAGCGGCCGACCCGCGTCGGTGTGGTCGCCATGGGCTATGCCGACGGTTACCCGCGTCACGCGCCGACAGGTACGCCAGTGGCGGTGGACGGCCAACTGACCCGCCTGATCGGCCGCGTGTCGATGGACATGCTCACCGTTGATCTGACCGATCTGCCGCAAGCGGGCTTGGGCAGCCGGGTCGAACTCTGGGGCAAACAGGTGCTGGCCAGCGACGTAGCCGCCCAGGCCGGCAGCATTCCCTACCAGCTTTTTTGCAACCTGCGGCGGGCGCCGCTGCTCTATCTTGGGAGTTAACCCCAGCGCTGTAGTCGAGTTTGAATACGAGTGTTGTAAATTCCGAACGCTATGCCATGATACGGCGACTTTTCCGTATCTATCCCAAGGGGGACTCCAGCATTGGACGTCGGTGTACGACTGCAATCCATTCGCAAACTCAAAGGCCTTTCCCAGCGTGAACTCGCCAAGCGGGCGGGCGTCACCAACAGCACCATTTCGATGATCGAGAAGAACAGCGTAAGCCCTTCGATCAGTTCGTTGAAAAAGGTGTTGGCGGGTATCCCCATGTCGCTGGTGGAGTTCTTCTCCCTGGATGTGGAGCAGGATAGCCAGGCCCAGGTGGTCTATCGCGCCGCCGAACTCACCGATATCTGCAGCGGGGCCATCACCATGAAGTTGGTGGGCAAGGCACATCCGACCCGAGCCATTGCCTTCCTTGATGAAACCTACCCCGGCGGCACCGACACCGGCGACGAGATGTACGCCCACGAAGGTGAAGAGGCCGGCATGCTGGTTGAAGGTAAGTTGGAGCTGACCGTGGGCGACGAGGTTTTTATCCTCGAACCGGGCGACAGCTACTACTTCGAGAGCAGCAAACCGCACCGTTTCCGCAATCCGTTCGAGCAGCCAGCGCGGCTGATTAGCGCGACTACGCCGGCCAACTTCTAAATAACCCTGCGACAATATGGGTTGTTTCAGCGGCGGCGGCTTGCCGTTATACTGACGCCCGCTCGCGAAACCGTGGCCGCGAGCGTGACTAGCCACGAAGAGGGTGTACCGTGAACCTGATTAAAAAGCTCCTGGTAGCACCGGCTACCGTATTGGCCCTGTGGGCAGTGACTGCTCAAGCCACGACCGACGAAGCCATTGCCGAGCGACTGAAGCCGGTAGGTCAAGTCTGTGTGATGGGTGAAGAATGCAAGGGCGTGGGTGCTGTAGCCGTTGCTGCTGGCGGCGGTGCGCGTACTGCCGATGACATCATCACCAAGCACTGCGGCGCCTGCCACACCCCAGGTATTCTGGGTGCGCCGAAAATTGGCGACGCTGCAGCCTGGAAAGCCCGTGCTGATGCAGAGGGTGGTCTTGACGGCATCCTGGCCAAGGCGATTTCCGGCATCAACGCCATGCCGCCAAAAGGCACCTGTGCCGATTGCTCGGATGACGAGCTGCGTGGCGCAATCCAGAAGATGTCCGGTCTGTAAGCACACGCAATAGCTGTAGAAAAAGCCGCCTGCCAGGGCGGCTTTTTCGTTTTGGCGCGGCGTTGCGGCAATAATGGGCGATAGCCCCGTTAACGATGCCAGGAGAGAGCCCGATGCCGAAGACGTGTACCATCGAGCAGGCGGTCGACCACGTCCTCAGTGCCATCGACGGCCCTATTCACCTTGGCCTGCCCCTGGGTCTGGGCAAGCCGAATCAGTGGGTCAATGCACTCTACGCGCGCATCAAGCAACTGCCGCAGCGCCAGCTGACCATCTACACCGCGCTATGCCTGGGCCGCCCGCGGGCCGCTGCGGGTTTGCCGAGCCGCCTGCTTGAGCCATTCGTCGAACGTATCTATGGCGATTATCCCGAACTGGATTTTCTCGCCGACTTGCAGCGCGACACCTTGCCGGCCAACGTGCGTGTCGAGCAGTTCTTTCTGCAGCCTGGCAGCCTGCTCGACAGCGCGACGACGCAGCAGAACTACATCAGCAGCAATTACAGCCATGTCGCCCGCGACCTGAATGACAAGGGCCTGAACCTGATCGCCCAACTGGTCGCGCATGATCCGCAGCGCCCCGAGCATTTCAGCCTCAGCTGCAACCCGGATATCACCCTGGATCTGCTGCCGCTCCTGGAGCAGCGCCGCGCCGCCGGTGAAACCATTCTGTGCCTGGCCCAGGTACACAGCGCGCTGCCCTATATGGTCGGCGATGCCGAAGTATCGCGGCGCAGCTTCGACCTGCACCTGTTGGAAGAGGACCGCAGCACGCTGTTTTCCACACCGAATATGCCGGTGACGCTGCAGGATCACTGCATCGGCCTGCATGCCAGCGCTTTGGTGCGCGACGGCGGAACCTTGCAAATCGGCATCGGCGCCATGGGCGATGCGCTGACCGCGGCCTTGCTCGCGCGTCAGGCGGATAACCAGGCGTATCGGGCGCTGCTGAATGAACTGCGCTGCACCATTCATTGGGCCCCCGAAATCGCTAAAGATGGCGGCTTGCAGCCATTTAGCGAGGGCCTGTACGGCTGCAGCGAGATGTTCGTCAATGGCCTGCTGGCCTTGGCCGATGCGGGCATCGTGCGGCGCCCGGTATACCCCGAATTGCACCTGCAGCAGCTGGCCTCTGGCGGCGCGTTGGATGCTCAGGGTATGCCGCGCAGTGTGCAGGCTCTGCTCGATGCGGGCCTGGCGCCGCAATTGGATGCCCAGGCGTTGCAAGGGTTGCAGGCCAGCGGTTTGCTGGCCGAGAGTATTCGCTGGGCCGATGGTCACCTGCTAATGCCGGACGGGCAACAGCTGTTGAGCGACCTGCGCGGTGCGCGCACCCAGCAGGTGTTGCAGCAACATCTGGGGCGGGCACGCGGCGGCGTGGTGATACACGGCGGCTTCTTCCTCGGGCCGCAAGCCTTTTACCAACGCCTTTGCGAATTGAGCGCAGTGCAGTTGGGCCGCTTTGCCATGACGGGCATCTGCTTTATCAACGAGCTGCATAACCAGGAAGCGCTCAAGCGTTTGCAGCGCCGTGATGCACGCTTTATCAACACCGCTTTCACCATGACCTTGCTGGGCGCCGGTGTGGCCGACCAACTGGAAGACGGCCGGGTGCTCAGTGGCGTGGGTGGACAGTACAACTTCGTCGCCCAGGGCCATGCCTTGCAGGGTGCTCGCTCGATTCTGCTGTTGCGCAGCTGGCGCCAGGCAGGCGGCAAGGTCAGCTCGAATATCGTCTGGGACTATGGTCATGCCACCATTCCGCGACACCTGCGCGACATGGTGGTGACCGAATACGGCATCGCCGATCTGCGCGGCAAGACTGACTCCCAGGTGATAGAAGCGCTGCTCAATATCAGCGACTCGCGCTTTCAGTCGGGTTTGATCGAACAGGCGCAACGAGCTGGCAAACTGCCCAAGGATTTCCGCCTCAATCCGCGCTTCGCCGGTAACCTGCCCGAGCGCTTGCAGGCGGTGCAGAACTGTCATCCGGGACTGTTCGCCGAATACCCCTTGGGCTGCGATTTCGATAACGAGGAGCGTGATCTGTTGCGCGCGCTGAGTTGGCTGAAGAGCAAACTGAGATTCGCCTGTGCCCTGGAGTTGGCCGTTGCAATATGGCGCGCGCCCAACCCTGGCAAGTACGACGCGCATCTGCAACGCATGGCGTTGGCCCCGCCGCGTGGGTTGCGTCAGCGTGTGCAGCGGCGCCTGCTGTTGGCCGGCTTGCGGGCCAGCAGCTGAAGCCGCGTAGGCTTAGTCGAGAAAGCTGACCTGGCCATCGCTCAGCGAGCCGATGCGTGCCAGCGACTCGACCCGATAACCCTGTGCATCCAGCTCGGCACGGCCGCGCTGGAAGGACTTCTCGATCACCACGCCAATACCCGCAATGCTCGCGCCGGCCTGGCCAATTAGGTCGATCAGCGCGCGGGCGGCATGGCCGTTGGCCAGGAAGTCGTCGATCAGCAGCACGTGATCCTTGGCGTTCAGGTGCTTGGCAGAAATGGCCAGGGTGCTTTCGGTCTGCTTGGTGAAGGAAAACACCTTGGAGATATACAGGTTGTCCGTGAGCGTCAGCGACTGGTACTTGCGCGCGAAAATCACCGGTACGCCCAGCTCCAGGCCGGCCATCACCGCCGGGGCAATGCCCGAAGCTTCGATGGTGACGATCTTGGTGATGCCTAAGCCGGCGAAACGCCGGGCGAACTCATGGCCGATCTGCTGCATCAGCTTGGGGTCGATCTGGTGATTGAGAAAGGCATCGACCTTGAGCACCTGCTCCGAGAGCACGGTGCCTTCATCGCGAATCTTCTGTTTTAGCGCTTCCACGCGGTAACCCTCATTAAGTGATGTGCTACCCGCTCTGCGTCGGGCTACTGAACAAACCTATTTTTTATGGCCTGCCATCCCTGGCGGCCACCCTGCGGGCCGTCGCAAGCGACGTTAAAAATGACTCCCGGTCATTTTTTCAACATGGCGCGCATATTGGCCAGTGCCGAGTTGCCGGTGGCGGCCTTGACCTCGGGTGGGGCGTCTTCCAGACCTTCCCAGACTAGATCCTCGGGCGGCAGTTCATCGAGAAAACGGCTCGGCGAGCAGTCGATGATTTCGCCGTACTGCTTGCGCTTGGCGGCGAAGGTCATGGTCAGGTTGCGTTTGGCGCGGGTAATGCCGACGTAGGCCAGGCGGCGTTCTTCTTCAACAGTATCGGCCTCGATGCTGGAGCGGTGCGGCAGGATTTCCTCCTCCACGCCGAGGATATACACGGAAGGGTATTCCAGGCCCTTGGACGCGTGCAGGGTCATCATCTGCACGCCTTCGGCACCGTCTTCTTCCTCCTGCTGGCGTTCGAGCATGTCGCGCAGCACCAGTTTGCCGATGGCATCCTCGATGGTCATCTCGCCGTCTTCGTCGCGCTCCAGGGTGTTCTTCAGCGCCTCGACCAGGAACCAGACGTTGCCCATGCGCGCGTCGGCGACCTTGTCGTTGGAGGCGTTCTGCCGCAGCCAGTTCTCGTAGTCGATATCCATGACCATGCTGCGGATCGCCGCAATCGGGTCGTTCTGCGCGCACTCCTGGCGCACCCGGTCCATCCACTTGGTAAAGCGCCCCAGACGTTCGGTATAGCGCGCGTCCAGCTGCTCGCCCAGGCCGATTTCGCCGGCGGCGGCGTACATGCTGATCTTGCGGCTGGTGGCGTAGTTGCCGAGTTTTTCCAATGTGGTCGAGCCGATCTCGCGGCGTGGCACGTTGATCACCCGCAGGAAGGCGTTGTCGTCGTCCGGGTTGACCAGCAGGCGGAAGTAGCTCATCAGGTCCTTCACCTCCTGGCGGGCGAAGAAGCTGGTGCCGCCCGAGAGGCGATAGGGAATCTGATGGTGCTGCAGCTTCAGCTCCATCAGCTTGGCCTGGTAGTTGCCGCGATAGAGGATGGCGTAATCGCTGTAGGGGCGCTGGGTGCGCAGGTGCTCGGTAAGAATTTCCAGGGCCACCCGCTCGCACTCGGCGTCTTCGTTCTTGCAGCGGATCACGCGGATCTCGTCACCCATGCCCATCTCGCTCCACAGCTGTTTCTCGAACGCATGCGGGTTGTTGGCGATGAGGATGTTGGCGCATTTCAAGATGCGGCTGGTGGAGCGGTAGTTTTGCTCGAGCATCACCACTTTCAACGACGGATAGTCGTCCTTGAGCAGCATCAGGTTTTCCGGGCGCGCGCCGCGCCAGGCGTAGATCGACTGATCGTCGTCGCCGACCACGGTGAACTGGTTGCGCATGCCCACCAGCAGTTTCACCAGCAGGTACTGACTGGCGTTGGTGTCCTGGTATTCGTCCACCAGCAGGTAGCGGATGCGGTTCTGCCACTTTTCCAGAATGTCGGGGTTGTCCTGAAACAGCTTCACCGGCATCAGGATCAGGTCGTCGAAGTCCACCGCGTTGTACGCTTTGAGCGTGCGCTGGTAGTGCAGGTAGACGATGGCTGCGGTCTGTTCCTTGGGGTTGCGCGACTCGGCCAGGGCCTGTTCGGGCAGGATCAGATCGTTTTTCCAGCTGCCGATGTAGTTCTTGATCTCGTCCGCGCCGTCATCGCCGGAATATTCCTTCTGCATGATGTCCGACAGCAGCGCCTTGATATCGCCCTCGTCGAAGATCGAGAAGCCCGGCTTGTAGCCCAGCGCCGCATATTCCTTGCGGATGATATTCATGCCCAGGTTATGGAAGGTCGACACCGTCAGGCCACGGGCTTCGGGGCCCTTAAGCAGGGTGCCGACACGCTCTTTCATCTCGCGCGCGGCCTTGTTGGTAAAGGTCATGGCGACGATATGGCGGGCCTGGATACCGCAGTTCTGCACCAGGTGGGCGATCTTGCGCGTGATCACGCTGGTTTTGCCGGAGCCTGCGCCGGCGAGCACCAAAAGTGGGCCGCCGACATAGTTCACGGCTTCCTGCTGCCGGGGGTTCAGTCGGGACATGGAGTCAATCGTCAGGCGGAATGGGCGCGCATTTTAACAGGCCTGGCGCTTTCTGCTGTGACCATCTGGAAGTGTGTTGCAGTGCACATAATGGCAAGTCGCCAGGCTTGGTTAATTTTCCTAATCCAGTACCCTGGTGCCACTTTCTGGACCTTGCCATACTGCGTAGCGCGCGCCACTGACACAAGGATGTGCGTGATTAGACGTCGATTACGACGCATCCGAGCGGGTTTAATGCTCTTTATTTGTGCCGTGGGGGAAGTTGCTTGTCTGTGTTCGTCGAACCATTACGGTTGCTTTTGCTGGCGGAAACGCCGGGCTGGGCGCAGTTGCTGCGCGAACGCCTGAGTGCGCTCGGTAGTGGCTATGCGCTGATTACCGCACCGTCTTGGGAAGCGGCCAGCGCGCTGTTCGATAAACCCAGCAACGCCGTGCTCCTGACCACCGCCAAATACCTGCCTGCCTCCGGGCGCTGCTCCCTGCCAATTGTCCTGCTGCTGGATGCCGAGCCCGAAGCGGAGCCTGAGGGCGTGTGCGACTGGCTGGTGCGCGATCAGCTCACAGTCGAAGTGCTGCGCCGCTGCCTGCGCTATGTGCGCGAACGCGGCAGCCTCAATGACACCTTGCACCGCCTGGCCGAACAGGATGCCCTGACCGGCATCGCCAATCGCCAGGGCTTTCAGACCCTGCTTGCTGCGCGCCTGGCCGAATATGAAGGCCGTGGCCTGACCCTCGGCCATCTCGACCTGGACAACTTCCGTCACGCCAACGATGCCCTTGGTTACCAGGGCGGCGATAGCCTGATTCTGCAAGTGGTGGCGCGGATCAAGGCGCAGCTGCACGCCGGCGACCAGGTGGCCCGCCTGGGCAGCGATGAATTTGCCTTGCTCCTCGACAGCCGCCGCGACCCGCAGCGCGCCGAGCGCCTGGCCGCGCAAATTACCGAAGCCCTCGGCGAACCGTACTGGATCGACGGCGAAAGCCTGTTGATCGGCTGCAGCCTGGGTCTGGCGCATTCCCGCGCCGAAGGCAGCGCCGATCCGCTGATGTGGCACGCGCATATCGCCATGCAGCAGGCCAAGAGCCAGCAGGGCTGCACCTTTCATATCTATGACGAGCGAATCAATCGCAGCGCACGCAACCAGGCCGATCTGGAAAGCGAGCTGCGCCGTGCCCTGCGCCGCGACGAGCTGGAACTGCATTACCAGCCGCGTCTGTGTTTGCAGACCGGGCGCATCGTCGGCCTGGAGGCGCTGGTGCGCTGGCGTCACAGCGAACATGGTTTGCTGGCCCCAAACGAATTTGTACCGCTGGCTGAGGAAAGCGGGCTGATCGTGCCGCTCGGCTACTGGGTGATCAGCCGCGCGCTGCGCGATATGCAGTGGCTGCGCGGGCGTGGCCTGCCGGCGCTGCATATGGCGATCAACCTGTCGTTCCGCCAGTTCCAGGACAGCCAGCTGCTGCCGACCCTTAGTCGCCTGATCGAAGAGCGCGGCGTGGATGCGCAGTGGCTGGAGTTTGAACTGACCGAAACCGCGGTGATGCGCCGCAGCGATCAGGTGCAGCAGACCATGCTGGCCCTCGGTCGCCTCGGCGTGCGCTTCTCGCTGGACGATTTTGGCACCGGTTTCTCTTCCTTCGTCCACCTGAACAACCTGCCGATCACCCTGCTGAAGATCGACAAGAGCTTTGTCGGTGGCATGGGCGAGCGCGCGGAGAACCGTCAACTGGTGCGGGCGATGATCAACCTGGCGCACAACCTCAACCTGCAGGTGGTGGGCGAGGGCGTGGAAAACGCCGAACAACTGGCGCTGCTGCGTCAATACGGCTGCGACCAGGTACAGGGCTACCTGATCAGCAAGGCCTTGCCGCTCGCCGAGCTGGCGCGTTTTCTGGTGTTTGGCATGCGCCAGCCCTTGTTAGGCCTTAACGGCTAAGGCAGTGCCGATACTGCCTAACACACCTCGCCAGATACCCACTCCCAGCAATCCAAGAAGCCGCAGCTTTCGCATGTTTGTCTGAAGTGGCGGTGCCACTGCTCAGAGCGATCTCTGCGTAACGAGTTGGCTATAGTCTTAGTCGTTTACTCAAGTATTCTCCGCGCTCGCCGATTGCTAGATTTAAGCTGATTTGGCCTTTTCATACCCTATAACTGCCGTTTTATGCCTTTGGAGGCATGCATGACCTCCCCTCGTTCTCGGATTGCCTGGCAGCTTGCCACGGCGTTGGCTCTGGTCCTGGTCCTGTTGATCAGCGTCAGTACGTTATTCGCGCTGCGCTCGCTGAGCGAGGCCAACCTGGTCACACGACAGGAGCATTTGGGGAGTGAGGCGCGTCTGTTGGCCGACCAACTGAGCACCTTCCATGACAGCCTGCGCGAAAGCACTCAGCGCCTTGCTGGCCTGTTCGAGCGGCGTTTCAGTGGTGGCTTGAGTGTGCAGGGGGCTGAGCGAATTGCCGTGGCCGACATGCAAGCGCCGGCGCTGTACCTGGGCTCGGCCCTGTTGAACAACAACTTTGGCGAAGTCGATGAGTTTCGTCAGCTGACCGCCGGTGTGGCCACGGTGTTCGTCCGTGATGGCGATGAGTTTGTGCGCATCAGCACCTCGCTGACCAAGCCTGACGGCACTCGTGCCATCGGCACGGCACTCGACCATCAGCATCCGGCATACAGGCGCCTGCTGAGTGGCGAAGGATATGTGGGACGGGCATTGCTGTTTGAGCGGTTTTACATGACTCAATACACCCCCGTGCGCGACAGCAGTGGGCGGGTGATTGCGGTACTGTTCGTTGGCTTCGACTACACCGATGCGCAGAACATGCAGTTTGAAAACCTCAAACGTTTCCGCATCGGCGCCACGGGCTCCCTCGCGTTACTCGACGATCAGGGTAAATGGCTGGTGCCACCCGCTGGTGCGCGGGAGCCTGAGCACATTGCCGGCAAGCTCGCCGATGTGCTGGCTGAGCCAGGACAGGGGGCGTTCTGGAGCGACGGCGTGGAGGATTTCTTCAGTGTTGCAATGCCGTTTTCCGGTGGCCCCTGGCAAGTACTAGCGAGCATGCCGCGTGAAGAAATCCAGGCGGTAACCTGGCACGTGGGCAGCCAGTTGGCGATCGGCAGCCTGGTGACGTTGTTGCTGGCGGTCGCGGCAGTGATCTGGTTGTTGCGGCGCAAACTGCGCCCGCTTGGTGAGCTGGTGCAACAGGCGCAGGCATTGGGTGCAGGCGATCTGAGTGCGCGTCTTAACGTCACTAGTCAGGATGAGATCGGTGAGCTGGCGCGCAACTTCAATCAGATGGGCGAGGCATTGTCGACTATGGTGGCGCGCATTCGCGGCGCCGCGCACAACGTCAGTAGCCGTGCTCAGGCCCTGTCCGGTCTGGCCAGCGGTGCTTATGAGGGTATCGAGCAACAGTCTGGCGAGATCAGCAGCATGGCCGGCGCCGTGGAAGAGTTCAGCGCCACCTCGCTGAACATTGCTGACAACATGCGCAATACCGAACGCCTGGCCAGCGACAATGCCCAGCAGACCCGTATTGGACGCAGTTCGATGGCTGAGGCTTCGAGCGCACTGGAGCAGATTGCCAGCTCACTAAATGACACGTCCGTAGTGGTGAACACACTGGGTCAGCGTTCGCAGGAGATCGGTGGGATTGTCAGCGTGATCACCTCGATTGCTGATCAGACCAACTTGCTCGCGCTCAACGCGGCCATCGAAGCCGCTCGCGCTGGCGAGCAGGGCCGTGGTTTTGCCGTGGTTGCTGATGAGGTCCGCAGTCTGGCTTCCCGTACCCGTGAGGCGACCAACGAAATCTCCGCAATGATTGGCAGTATTCAGGGGGAGACCAACAGCGCGATCAGCACCATGGAGCAGGGCAAGTCACTAATGCAGGACGGGTTGCAGCGCAATGCCAAGGTCGCCGCTGCGTTGGAACAGATCGCCGAGCAAAGTAGTGCGGCCGGTGAACAGTTTACCGCTATCACCACTGCTACCAGCGAGCAGAGCAGTACCGCAACGTTGCTCAGCAGCAACCTGCAGAGCATCGCGTTGGCTAACAGCGAACAACGCGAAGTGGTCGCCAACCTCGCACAAACTGCCCGTGAACTGGATCAGCTGGCCGAAGAGCTGCGTCAAGAGGTCGGACGCTTTCAGTAACCCCTCGGTTATACGGGCGGAGCGCCGTGTTGATCCGACCTGTTGTCGGTTTTCTACTGCGCCGCACTGGCCTGGCGCTGCGCCAGTTTCTGCTGGCGGTAGCTGATGGCTGCGGGCGGTACGGCGGTGACCTTACCGGTCTCCAGCCAGCGCTTGAGGCGGTTGGCGTCGGCCATATGGGTGTATTTGCCGAAGGCATCCAGCACCACGAAGGCTACCGGGCGGTTATTCATCACGGTATTCATCACCAGGCAGCGGCCGGCTTCGCCGGTGTAGCCGGTTTTGCTCAGCTGCACGCTCCAGCCGGGCTTGCGCACCAGGTTGTTGGTATTGCGAAAACCCAGGGTGTAATTGGGTTTGCGGAATGCCTGGGTCTTTTCCGAAGTGGTGCTGAACTGGCTGATCAGCGGGTACTGCCGTGCGGCCTTGAGCAGCAGCACCAGATCGCGGGCGTTGGAGACGTTGTGCTCCGACAGCCCGGTGGGTTCGACAAAGCGCGAATTCTTCATGCCCAGGGCGCGGGCCTTGGCATTCATCGCCGCGACAAAGGCCGCGTGGCCACCCGGGTAGTGGTGCGCCAGGCTGGCGGCGGCGCGGTTTTCCGAGGCCATCAGGGCCAGTAGCAGCATGTCGCGGCGGCTCAGTTCGCTGCCCACGCGTACGCGGGAGAACACGCCACGCATGTCATGGGTATCGCGAATCATGATCGGCAGCTGCTGATCCAGCGGCAGCTTGGCGTCGAGGGTGACCATGGCGGTCATCAGCTTGGTTACCGAGGCAATCGGCACCACGCTGTCGGCGTTGCGCTCGTAGAGCACCTGATTGGTCTGCAGATCGACCAGCAGGGCGCTGCCGGCGGCCAGGTCCTGTTGTTTGGCGGGGGCGGCCTGGGTGTTCGATGCAACTACAACGCAGCTGCAGATCAGCAGCAGGCTTACTATCGAATGACGGATTTTCACAGAGAGCTTCACGGGCAGGTTGGAAGGAGGGCGCAGCGCTGCCAAGTATACGGAAATCCGTGCCTTGGCTTGAGCCGTGCCGGCGTAAATCGTCATGCGCTCGCGCTATAGTGCGACCGTTTTTATTGCCGTGAGTTGCCCGCATGTCCGAATCCTCTGCACAGCCTGCGCCGCCCACCGTCAGCCTGGGTGAAGCTTTCTGGTTCTGGCTCAAGCTCGGCCTGATCAGTTTCGGTGGGCCGGCCGGGCAGATCGCGATCCTGCATCAGGAGTTGGTGGAGAAGCGCCGCTGGCTGTCCGAGCGGCGTTTTCTGCATGCGCTGAATTACTGCATGCTGCTGCCGGGGCCGGAGGCGCAGCAGTTGGCCACCTACATTGGCTGGTTGATGCACCGCACCTGGGGCGGCGTGATTGCCGGGGTGCTGTTCGTGCTGCCGTCGCTGTTTATCCTGATCGGCCTGTCCTGGCTGTATATCGCCTTCGGTGATGTGCCGCTGGTGGCGGGGATCTTCTACGGGATCAAGCCTGCGGTCACCGCCATCGTCATGCAGGCGGCCTGGCGCATCGGCTCACGGGCGCTGAAGAACAACTGGCTGTGGGGCATTGCCGGGGCGTCCTTTGTCGCCATTTTTGCCTTCAATCTGCCGTTTCCGTTGATCGTGCTTGGCGCCGCGCTGCTCGGTTACCTCGGTGGCCGCCTGCTGCCGCAGCAGTTCAGCCTGGGTGGTGGGCATGCGCAACAGGGCAAGTCTTATGGGCCGGCGCTGATCGATGATGACAACCCGCCGTTGCCGCATACGCGCTTTCGCGCGTCGCGCCTGGCGCTGTTGCTGGCGGTGGGCGCGCTGCTCTGGCTGCTGCCGATGAGCCTGTTGACCGTGCTGTATGGCTGGGAGGGCACGCTGACGCAGATGGCCTGGTTCTTTACCAAGGCTGCGCTGCTGACCTTCGGCGGCGCCTATGCGGTGCTGCCGTATGTCTACCAGGGCGCCATTGGCCATTACGGCTGGCTGACCCCGACGCAGATGATCGACGGCCTGGCGCTGGGTGAAACTACGCCGGGGCCGCTGATCATGGTGGTGGCGTTCGTGGCCTTTGTTGGGGCCTATCTGCAGCCGGTGTTCGGCGGCGATTCGGGTTTTGTCAGCGGCGCACTGGCGGCGGCGCTGGTCACCTGGTTTACCTTTCTGCCGTCCTTCCTGTTTATTCTCGCCGGCGGGCCGTTGGTGGAATCCACCCATGGCGAGCTGAAATTCACCGCACCGCTGACCGCGATTACTGCCGCAGTGGTCGGGGTGATCCTTAATCTGGCGTTGTTCTTTGCCTACCACGTGCTTTGGCCGCAGGGCTTCGGCGGCACTTTCGACTGGCCGTCGGCGCTGCTTGCCATGGTAGCGGCGCTGGCGCTGCTGCGCTTCAAGCGTGGGGTGATGGAAGTGTTGCTGGTGTCGGCGCTAGCGGGGCTTGCGGTGCATCTGTTGCGTTGAAGCTGGACCTGCGGACTAAGGTTCCCAGAAGCCTGCCCGTAGCCCGGATAAGCGCCAGCGTAATCCGGGGTGGTTCCCGGATTGCGCCAGGGCTTATCCGGGCTACGCGATGGCCGTGTGACGGCTAGAGGAACCAGCGGTATTCCCGCGCACTGACTTCCTGCATAAAGGCCAGGTGGTCCTGGCGCTTGTTCTCGCAGTAGACCATCACGAACTCACTGCCAAGGCCCTGGTTGACCACCGGATGATCGCGCATGGCGCTGACCGCGCCGAGCATGTCCTGAGGGAAGTCGATACCGCTCTGGCGGTTTTCGTTGAGTGGAGCAATCGGCTCCTGGCCGGCATCCAGGCCGTGCTCCATGCCGGTGAGAATCGCCGCCAGCACCAGATAAGGGTTGGCGTCGGCGCCGGCCAGGCGGTGTTCGATGCGCAGGTTCTTGCCGTCCGATTCGGGGATGCGGATGCACGCATCGCGGTCCTCGAAGCCCCAGCTGGCGCGGCTGGCGGCGTTGACCATGGCGCCGTAGCGGCGGAAGGCGTTGTGGTTGGCGGCGAAGATCGGCATGCAATGCGGTAGCAGCTCCAGGCAGCCAGCCACGGCATGGCGCAGCGGACGTTGCTCATCGGCGGCGAGCAGGTTATTGCCGGCGGCGTCATACAGGCTGACGTGCACATGCATGCCGCTGCCCGGCGCGTGCAGGTAGGGCTTGCTCATAAAGCTGGTGCGCTGGCCGTGCTTGAGCGCTACGCCACGGGTGCTGCGGCAGAACAAAGCGGCCCAGTCGGCGGCGCGTAGGCCGTCGTCGCAATGGCCGAAGTTGATCTCGAACTGGCCGGGGCCGAGTTCGGCGGTGATCACGTTGGCGTCCACGCCCTGCTCATTGGCGGCATCGACGATCTCGTGCAGCACATCGCTAAAGCGCGACAGGCGTTCGATATGCATATTCGGCTGGTCATCGGCATCGTCGCACAGCGGGTCGCGTGGGAACTGCGGCAGGCCGTCCTGTAGCTTGCGATCAAACAGATAGAACTCCAGCTCGAAGGCCACCACTGGGCGGATACCGCGTGCGGCCAGGCGTTTGAGAACGCGTGCGAGCACTTCACGCGGTTCGAACTCGATGGGCGCGTCAGTGCCGTCGGAGCTGATCAGCATCTGCCCCAGCGGCTGGCTTTCCCAGCGCACCGGCTTGAGCGTGCCGGGAATCAGC
This sequence comes from Pseudomonas sp., assembly GCA_035655415.1. Taxonomy (GTDB): domain Bacteria; phylum Pseudomonadota; class Gammaproteobacteria; order Pseudomonadales; family Pseudomonadaceae; genus Aquipseudomonas. The sequence continues at coordinate 20,760 of DASRUM010000029.1, read as the reverse complement.
CGGCGCGGCGCGTCCGGGTCGCCGTCGTTGAAGCAGTAGTCGCCAATCGGGTGCAGGCCGCCCTGCACGCCAAGCAGCACGCAGTTCTGCGGGATTTTCAGCGGGCTGCCGGCGGCAACCTTCTCGAGCATGTCGATGGGGTAGCGCTTGCCGTAGAAATGCCCGGGGATGTCCAGGCTGATCAGGTCGACATAGCGCACTTCGGGGTTGGCGCTACGGAAGGCGCGGACTTCGCTGAGCAGGTCGGGAAATGCTGTTGTTATTGTCATGGCGGCTATCTGCGCGGGTCAGGTGAAGACCCAAAGCACTCGTGTGGGGGAATCGGAAAGGTTGGCGTAGCGAAACTGCGCGTGCGGCGGCAGCTGGAAGCTGTCGTTCGGGCCAAGGGTGACTGGCTCGGCGGTGTCGCCGTACCAGATCGTCAGCTCGCCTTCGAGGACGAAGCCGCCCTGCTCGGAACTGTCGTTTAAATGCCCATCACCGCTGGTGGCTCCGGGCTGCAGATGGCTTTCGAGCATGGAGAAGCCGCCGGCCATGGTTGGCGAGGCCAGCACGTCGGTGATGCCGCCGGCGTAATACAGCGTGCGGCGCTCGCCGGGGCGGGTGACCCAGGGCACGTCGCGCGGTTTGCTCAGGCTGTAGAAATAGGTGGTCGGCACGCCGAGGGTTTCGCTGATCGCGGTGAGGTCGGCCACGGTTGGACGCGACAGGCCGCGCTCGACCTGGGAGAGAAAGCCCACCGAACGGTCGATACGCGCGGCCAGCTCACCCAGGGTGAGGTTTTTGTGCTTGCGCAGGTCGCGGATCAGGATCGCCAGACCTTCGACTTCTTCCTGCATGTCCATGGTCAACTTCCTTAAATTACATCGCGCAGGCGATACCAAGCCTTGCCCACGGCCTCGATGGGCGCCGCCAGCAGATCGCCGCCGGGGAAGCGCGGGTTGCTCAGGCCCTGGTACAGCTCAAGCAGGTCGGCGCCACCGAGGATCGCGTCGCTAACCGCGCGGGCGGCGGCCAGGGTCGGCAGGATGCCGTGGCCGGAGAAGCCCTGCAGCCAGTATTTTTGGCCGCTGCGGCCAACGTCCGGGGTGCGGTGCATGGTGCAGTCGATATGCCCGCCCCAGCCGTAGTCGATCTGCACGCCGCGCAGTTGCGGGAATACCCGCTCCAGATACGGCCGAGTGGCCGCCGGCACGTCCTGAGGAATACCGCCCAGGTAGGTGCAGCCGCCGCCGAACAGCAGGCGGTTGTCCGGGGTAACGCGGAAGTAGTCCGGGACGAACTGGTTGTCGATGGCGCAGGTGCCACGCGGGAACAGCGAGCGCGCCAGCTCCGGGTCCAGCGGCGCGGTGGCGACCTGGTAGGAGCCGACCGGCAACAGGCGTTTCGACAGCTGTGGATCGAGCTTGTCGATATAGGCGTTGCAGGCCAGTACCAGCACGTCGCTGCGTACCTCGCCCTGCTCGGTGCGCGCTACATAACTGTCCGCGGTTTCTTGATAACTCAGCGCCTTACTCTGCTCGAAGATTTTTCCGCCGGCCTTCTCGATGGCATCGGCCAGACCCTGGGCCAGTTTCAGCGGGTTAAGGTGGGCGGCACCGCTGTCATGCAGGGCAGCCAGGTAACGCGGGCTGGCAATCCACTCTGGCAATTGCTCCTTGGGGATAAAGCTCAGCTGCGTATAGCCGTATTTCTGCTCGGCTTCTTCCAGGCTGTCCTGCAACTGGCGCACACGGCGTGGCAGCACGGCGGTGTAGATCGCGCCGCTGCGGTAATCGATATCGAAGTTGTGGCGCTCGGGCAGTTCGCGCATTTCTTCGGTGGCCCAGACCATGCTGTCCCACAGGCGGCGGGCGCGTTCCAGGCCGAGGGCCTTCTCGAACGGCGGCATATCGCAGGACCAACCCGGCAGCGCCTGACCACCGTTGCGCCCAGAGGCGGCCCAGGCCAGGCGACTGGCTTCCAGCAGCACCACCTTCTTGCCCGCCAGGGCCAGGCGCAGCGCCGTGTGTAGGCCGCTGAAACCACCGCCGATAATCAGCACATCACACTGCAACGCTTCCTGCAGGCTCGGGCGTAGGGGGATCTGGCCTGGGTAGGTGCCGGCGTAGTAGGTGCCGATATGCTGGGCGGATTGTTTGAACATGGCGCGCGCCTCATGAAATTATATTTGAATATTTTCATGAAAATCTACGCTATAAATTTCACAAAGCCAAGCGCGAAGGCTTCTGGACTCTAGAAACCGATGGGCCAGACGCAGGCGATCCCTAGATCCCGCATAGCCTCGGCAAGCGCTGTAAGCTGACCAATATGCCTATTCGCGGTCATAGTCCTGGGCATCTGCACCGCTCTTACGAGCCCCTGTAGCCCGGATAAGCCTTGGCGCAATCCGGGATAGCGGGGCCCCGGATTGCGCTGCGCTTATCCGGGCTACATGCCGGTCTTCAGAAGACCGTGGATGGGTGGAGCCACCTAGGTGACACCCGGCCTAACAGGCGCCGACTAGCGCACCTGATTGCGCCCGTTGTGCTTGGCGGCGTACAGCGCGCGGTCGGCCTTATCCAGCAGGTCGTCAGCACCCGTTGGCGCATCTTCAGTGGAGGAAATGCCGGCGCTCAGGGTTACCGAGAACTGCTGGCCGCCAGCAATAAAGTGCAGTTCGGCAAAGCGCTGGCGAATCTCATCGAGAATCCGCAGCGCCTGGTCCGATGGACAATCGGGCAGCACCACCAGGAATTCTTCGCCGCCGTAACGGCCCAGGCTGTCGATGCGTCGCAGGCGTTGGCGCAGCAGGTTGGCCAGGGCGCGGATCACGTTGTCGCCAGCGGCATGGCCGTAGCTGTCGTTGACCTTTTTGAAAAAGTCGATATCCAGCATCGCCACGCTGGCCGGTTTGCCGCTGCGCAGCGCGCGCTCCAGCTCGACCGCCGCCTGCTCCTTGATGTCGGCGTGTTTGAGCAGCCCGGTGAGGCTGTCGCGCGATAGCGCGTTGCTCAGCAGGCGTGCGCGCTGGGCGCGGGAGAACACGGCAGCGACCAGGGCGTTGTCGGAAATCGGTTTGGTGACGAAGTCATCGCCGGCCTTGATCAGGGCGTTCATCTGCCGGTTGATGTCGGTTTCCGCCGAAAGGTAGATGATCGGCACGCGCAGCCAGTCATCGTTCATGCGGATGATCTGTGCCAGTTCAGGGCCTGTGCAATCGGGCATGCTGACATCCAGCAGCACCACCTCGGGGTTGAAGCTGCGCATGCGGGCGAAGATCTCCGCCGGCTCGTGAAGCATTTCCACCAGCATATTGGCGCCGCGCAGAATCAGGCTGAAGCGGCTGGCCAGCTCGCGGTCGTCGTCGATGATCAGCACCCGGTACGGTTCGCCCTGTTGCTGGGCGAAGCAGCGCTCCAGACGATTTTCCAGCTGCGGGATGTCCACCGGTTTGGTGAAAAAGCCCATGGCGCCGACGCGCACCGCTTCCAGGTAGGTGGCGAAGTCGTTCTGGGTGGTGATCACCAGCAGCGGCAGTGGCTCGCCCAGGCGTTGTTGCAGGCCGGCGGCATATTCCAGGCCGGTAAGGCTCTCGTCGGGCAGGTTGACGTCGACGATCAGCGCATCGGGCAGTTGCTGCTGCAAGGCGGCGTCGAGCTCGCTGATGCGGCTGAAGTGCTCGGCGTGGTAGCCGAAGTTGTTCAGCGTCAGGCGCATGTTCTCGCCAATCGACAGCTGGTCTTCGAGGATATAAATGCGCCGCGCGCTGCTGTTCGGCCGTGGCGGCTTGACCGTGCGAGTGGCGGGCTCCTGGCTACGTTCGGCCTGGAACTGCTGGCGCGCCAGCTGCTGCAGGCTGCGGCTGAAATCCTGCAGGCTTTGCTGTTCCTTCTGCAGGGTTTCCAGCCACTGATCGGCTTCCTGCTCCAGCTCGCGGGCGCGCTGGCCAAGGCTGCTGAAACCGAAAGTGCCGGCGGCGCCAGCCAGCTTGTGCAGCTGGTCGCGCAGGCTATGCAGATGCTGCAGCTGCTCTTGCGGGTCGGCGGCGTGCAGCAGGCGTTCGGCATTCTGCGCGAGGGCCGGCAACTCCACCTGCAGGCGCACGGCGAAGGCATTGCTCAGTTGCTGCAGGTGTTGCTGCAGTTCATCGGCAGCGCTCTTGCCGTTACTCATGGGCCAGGCTCCAGATTTTGCGCACCTGTGCGGCCAGCTGCATCGGGTCGAAGGGTTTGATGATCACATCGCGGGCGCCGAGGCTGCGGTAATGGGCGATTTCCGCCGGTTGCACCTTGGCGGTCATAAAGGCCACCGGAACCTGATGAATGTCGATCAGCTGGGCGATGCGTGCCAGGGTTTGCGGGCCGTCCATATCCGGCATCATCACATCCAGCAGGATAAAGTCCGGGGCAAAGCCCAGCAGCTGATCCAGGGCGTCCTGGCCGGATGAGCAACTTAGCACCTGAAAACCGCCAACCGCCTCCAGCGCCAGCTTGGCCACGGCCTGGATCGACGCGTCGTCTTCCACGTGCAAAATGCGCTGTAGCTCAGGCATTCCGGTTGTCCTCAGGGCTGGCCTCTAAGGCCAGGGTAGTCAGTTCGAGCCAGAAAGTCGCGCCATGGCCGGGGTTTGAGTTGAAACCGATCTGCCCGCCCATGCGCTCGATTATTTCCTTGCTGATCGCCAGGCCTAGGCCGGTGCCGCCTTTTTGCCGCGTGTCGGTGGCGTCGGCCTGGGAGAATTTGCTGAAAATTCGTGCCTGGAAGTTTTCCGGAACACCGGGGCCGTGGTCGGTCACGCTGACGCGGATGCTTTCGCCCTGCTGCAGCACGCGAACATCGACGGTCTGCCCCTGGGGCGAGAACTTCGCTGCGTTGGACAGCAGGTTGGCCAGCACCTGGGCCAGGCGCAGCCTGTCAACGCGCACGTGGGCCTGGGTGGGTGGGCCTTGCAACTGCAATTGCACCTGGTAGTGGTCGGCGTACGGCTGGTTTTCTTTGATGGCTTGTTCCAGCAGCGGTTGCAGCGCTTCGTCATGCAGCTCGAAGAGCATCTTGCCGGCCACCAGTTTGTCCATGTCGAGCAGGTCATTGATCAGCAGGTTGAGGCGCTGGCTGTTGTCCTGGGCGATCTGCAGCATCTGCTGCATGCTGGCCGGCACGGCGCCTAGGGCGCCGCCATTGACCAGGCCGAGGGAGCCGGCAATCGCGGTCAGCGGGGTGCGCAGTTCGTGGCTGACGGTGGAGACGAATTCATTCTTCATTCGCTCGATGCGTTTGCGCTCCTCGATATCGCGGATTACCGCGATAAAGCGCCGCTCGCCCTGGTGGCTGATCTGCGATATGGCCAGCTCGATGGCGAAGGTCTCGCCATTACTGCGCATGGCGGTCAGCTCGATTTCCTTGCCGAGTACCTGGCTGATTCCGGTTTTCAGGTAATGGCTTAAGTAGCGGGCGCGCATTGAGCGGTGTGGCTCGGGCATCAGCAGTGTTACCCGGTGTCCGGAGACCTCCAGGTGGCTATAGCCGAAGATGCGTTCGGCGGCGTGGTTGAAGGTTTCGATATAGCCCTGCTGGTCGATGGTGATAATTGCATCAAGCACGTTGTCGAGCAGGGTACGCAGGTAATCCTCACGCTCGCGGATGGCCATTTCGGCGGCGATACGTTCGTTGAAGTCCTGAATCTGCACCACAAAGTGTACCGGCGCATCGTCGCTGTCGCGCACCAGGGACACGCTCAGCAGCACCCAGATGATCCGCCCTTGGCTATCCAGGTAGCGTTTCTCCATCTGATAGGAGCTGACCTCGCCAGCCAGCAGCTCTTCGATATGCAGCAGATCGGCATCCAGGTCGTCGGGGTGGGTGATCTGCTGGAAGTTGCTGCGCAGCAGCTCTTCGCGGCTGTAGCCGAGCATTTCGCAGAGCACTTCATTGACCTCCAGCCACTGTCCTTGCAACGACACCAGTGCCATGCCCTGCGGTGCCGTGCTGAAGGCGCTGCTGAAGCGCTGCTGGCTCAGACGCAGCTGATCTTCCACGGCCTTGCGGTCGCTGATGTCCCAGATAAACCCGGAAATCCACTGCAGCTCGCCGTGGCTGTCGTATTCGCCGCGGCCTTTTTCTCGCACCCAGACGCTGTGGCCGTCGGCGTGCAGCAGGCGGTAGGTCAGCTCGAAGGACTCCTGACGCTCGATGGCGGCCACTGCGCGGAAGGTGATCGGCAGGTCGTCGGGATGCACCACGCTGGAAAAGCTGCGTACGCTGTTGTTGATAAAGTCGCTGGCCAGGTAGCCACTGAGTACCTGAATTTCTTCACTGAGGTAGCTCATCGACCAGCTTTCATCGTTGCGGCAGCGATACACCGCGCCCGGCAAACTGCTGACCAGGCCGCGGAAGCGACTCTCGCTCTTTTGCAGGGCGCGGGTGGTCTGGTGCAGGTCGTTGATGTCGCTGGCGATGCCCAGGTAGCCAGTGATCACCCCCTCGGCATCGCGCATGGCGCTGACGGTGAGGTTGACGATGCGCTGCTCGCCGTTTTTGCGCCGGTAGGTCCACTGGCGGGTTTCCGGCTCGCCCAGTTCAGGGAGTCGAGTGAACACCGCAAACCCGCTGACTTCACTGCCAAGCTGGCGGCTAAGCTGCTGGCCACGCGCCTGGATTTCCTCGCTCAGGTGGAACAGTGCGGGGCTGTGCTGGCCGATGACCTCTGCACTGCGATAACCCAGCAGGCGTTCGGCGCCGGAGTTGAACAGGGTGATCAGGCCGTCGGTGTTGGTGGTAATGATGCTGACCCCGGTGGCCGAATCGAGCACTGCCTGGAGGAAGCGCCGTGCCTCGCGGGTCTGCTCTTCATGGCGCATGCGCTCCAGGGTGGCGCCGACCCAGCGGGCGAACAGGCGCATAAACTCTTCGTCGGCATCATCAAATGGCGCATTACGCGCCTCGCCTGAGGCGAAGCAAAGGGTACCGAAGCGTTGACCGGCGACCCAGATGCTGGTGCCGATATAGCTTTCCAGGGCGAACAATGGGTAGCAGGGGTGCGCGGCATGTTCGCTCTGGCCCATGGCGGCAATGGCCAGCACATCCTTGCTGCGCAGGGTGATGCTGCAATAGGTATCTCCGAGAGGGAAGCACTGGCCGTCCTGCAGGGTATTGGACGGCGATACCTGCACCATGACCTGATAGGTGTCCGCATTTATCTGGCTGATGATGCCTACCGGCATGCCATAGAACTCGGCGCCCAGCTGCAGGGCCTGGCGCAGCTGTTCGTGGCTGCTCAGCTTGGGCAGTGCGGCAATTTCGTTAAGCGCGCGCAAGGCCGCTTGCTGGCGCTGCATGTGTTGCTGGGTTTGCGCGCGCTGGGTATCGCGGCGCAGGGCTTCGAGCAGCTGGCCGAGGGTGGTGAGCAGCGGTTGCAGCTGGGCGGCAAACTGCTCGTCGTAGCCGCCTGCGCGGTTGGCCAGGCCGAGCATTCCAAGCAACTCACCGTTGGCGTGAATGGGCAGGCCGGCAAATGCCAGTAGCGGCGGGTGCCCTGGCGGCAAGCCGGCGCTTTGCGGGTGATTGCTTGGGTCGTTGCTGATCAGCGCCTGACCGCTGCGGATCACCTGGCCGAACAGGGTGTCGAGGTTACGAAATTCCAGGCCCTGCGGCGCATGGGCGGCGTAGAAGGCGCGGCTTTGTGCATCCCAGGCGATATTGCTGATGGCGAAGGTGCGCAGAAAGGGCGCGTCGGCATCGTCATGCAGGATTTCCCCGACAAAGCCGAACTGGCTGGCGCTGACTTCGAGAATCCGCCCGAGCAGGGTGTCGAAGGCCTCGCGCTGGTTATCTGCATTGATATAGGCCGCCTGCGTCTGGGTGATTAGCGCCAGCAGCTGGCGCGATTCCTCGGTTTGCTGATGTTTGTGCTGCAGTTCTGCGTGGTGGCGATGCATAACCTGCTGGCTGCTGTGTCGGGTGGCCTGCAGCAAGGCCAGCAGCAGTGCTTCGGCGGCGAGCCAGGCCAGCAACCACTTGACCACCAGCCAGCGTTTGTCGCGCTGGTGCAGGTTGTACAGTGCCGTGATATCGCGCCAGGTCAGAGCCACTACGGGGCTGACCAAGCCAGTATTGGGCTGATAGTCGTTCAGGCGCACCTGGTTGAGCAGGTAGGTGTGGCCTTGATCGTCGAGCAGCCTGAAGGTGTTGCCGGCCTCAGGGGGCGGCAGGCGCTGCTGGGCCTGCCAGCGCTGCACCTGCTCCTGGGAAAAACCGGCCAGGTGCCAGTAATCACTGCCTTCAACGGTGGCGCGCAGCGCCTCGCCACTGTCGTTGGGTGCCTGTATCGAGCGCTTGAGCAGCAGTGCAACACCGGCCTCCAGCTCGCGGTCCAGCTGTTGCAGGTTGCCCAGCACATCGAGGCCGACCTCCAGCGCGCCGACGTTGAGTCGGCCCTCAAGGTTGTCGATCTGCAGCGGGACGATGGCGCGCATGCTGAGCTTTTCGCCATCGACCGCCAGGCCGACGCTGGCCTTGGACTGCTGCAGGCTGTCGAGCAGCATGGGCCGTTGCGCAGCGGGGAAGTCTGCAAACCACTGCGGCTCATGCACCCGCAGCAGCACTTCGGCCTTAGGTGCCAGGTGGATATACAGGGCGAATGGGCGAATGCCTTGCAGGTTGCGCCAGCGCGGGGCGAGGCGGGTGTAGAGCTGGTTGCGGATGGCGTTGAGGCTCTGCGTATCTAGCGGTTGATTGCTCTGCAGTGCATTGGCCTGGCGCACCAGTTCGACCAGCCAGGCGTCGGCGGCGATGGTTTCGGCCAGCAGCTGCGCCTGTTGCTGCAACTCCTGCTGGCTGTTGCGCAGCGTCAGGCTTTGCAGTTCATGCTGCTTGGCGATTTGCAGGTTCCACAGGGTTTCCCGCTCGTTCAGGGCAAAGCCGCCGAGCACGCTGAAGAAGATCGCCAAGCCCAGGCTGCCGAGGCCGACGATCCAGGTAATTGCCGAGGGCTTTATCTGCTTATTCATCAATCAGGGTCCTGCGCACCAAGGACGCCATCAGGTCAGCCCCGCCAGCCGGCACAGGCGCGCCAGTTCGGGATCATCGGCTGCGCTGTTGAGCTCGCAGGCGGCCAGGCGCATGAGGATATTCTCGCGTTTGACGTTGTTGGCCGGCAGGTTGTAGCACGCGCCGATCAGCTCGCGCAGGTGCATCGGCAATTGCCATTGTGCCTTGATGCTGATGGCAAAGGGACCGCTGAATTGGTCAAGCGCCTGCATGACCTGGGCTTCGCTGAAGCCCTGGCCGCTGTCTTGCCATTGCTGTGCCAGGTACAGCACACACAGCTCGCCCATGCGGTGCAATAGCGCCGCGCTGTGGAAGGGCGCAGGGTTCAGGGCGCATTGGCGGGCGAGGTTGGTGCTGCGCTCAATCAGCAGCTCGGTGCTGTCCAGGTGCGCCTGGGCAAGCATGCGCAGCAGGGGATTATCCAGCGCGCTGCATTGGCGCAGGGCCAGGCCCAAGGCCAGGTTCAGGCTATTGGTTGCGCCCAGCTTCTGCAGCGCTTCGAGCAGGCTGCTGCAGGACTTGCCTGCCTGGTTATAGGCACTGCTGTTGGCCACAGTGAGCAGACGCGCGCTGAGCGCGGGGTCGTGTTGCCACTCGCTGGCCAATTCGCGCAGATCGATTTGTTCGCCCTTGAAGCTCTGCAACAATCGATCACGCACATGCGCCTTGAGTGGTAGTTGCAAGGCGCTGCTGGGCAGGCCGCGCAGGTGATCGAGCAGGTCGTTCTGCGTATCACTGATCGGGCGTTGCTGTTCGCCGTTGTCTGGGGGGAGCAGGGTTTCCAGGCTGGCGGCGACATGCGCGGCTTGAAACGGTTTGCTGATAAAGGCGTTGATCTTCAAGGCGCGCACGGCCATTACGCTGGCGCGATCGGAACGCCCGGTGATGACCACCAGCGGCGTGTTGCTGTTGTCGCGGCGCACCTGCTCGAGCAGCAGGGTGCCGGGGCCGTCCGGTAGATTCCAGTCAGTGATGACCATTTCAGTAGGGCGCTGTTGCCATTCGCGCAGGGCGGCGCTGACGCTGTCCAGGCACACCACCTGGCTGCCGGGACGTAGGCTGAGGACGATCTGCTTGAGCAGATCGGCAATCCAGCTGTCGTCTTCCAGAATCATGACCCGCATGCGTTGTGCCTTAGTTCGTTGTTGCGGCGCTTAGCGCCAAGTGGGTGGTCAGCTGTTCTGCCGGTTGCGGGCGGCCGAAAAAGTAGCCTTGGGCGTGGTCGCAGCCGAGTTGCTGGAGCATTTCGACCTGCTCGGGCTGCTCGATGCCCTCAGCCAGTACCTTGAGCCCCATGCTGTGGCCGAGGGCGATCACTGCGCGGGTGATCGCTATGTCGTCCTGATCATGCGGCAGGCCGCTGACAAAACTCTGGTCGAGCTTGAGTTTGTGCACCGGCAGACGCTTAAGGCGCGCCAGGGAGCTGTAGCCGGTGCCGAAATCATCAATGGCCAGACGAATGCCCAAAGCGCGCAGGCGTTGCAGCAAGGCCAGGGCGGCGTCGGGGTTGTCCATCACTGCGCTTTCGGTGACTTCCAGCTCCAAATGCGCGGGATCGAGGCCGGTATTGCGCAGCACCTCAGCCACCCGCACATCCAGCTCGCCGCGGCTAAACAGGCGGCTGGAAACATTCACCGCGACAAATTTCAGCTTATATCCGGCGATTTGCCAGGCAACCATCTGCCGGCAACTCTGTTCCAGCACCCAGGAATCGATGGCCCCAATCAGCCCGGTTTCTTCGGCAATCGGGATAAATTCACCAGGGGCCACTAGTCCGCGTTGCGGGTGCTGCCAGCGCACCAGGGCTTCGACGCCGATCATCTCCTGGTTGCGCAGGCAGATCAGCGGTTGGTAATAGACGCGCAGCTCCTGATGATCCAGGGCATGGCGCAGGGCGCTAGCCAGTTCGACGCGCTGGCGCGCGTGTTCGGTCAGCTCCTGGCTGTAGAAGGCATAGCTCTCACGGCCGCTGCTCTTGGCCTTGAACAGCGCCGAGTCGGCATTGCGCAGCACTTGGCCAACATCAGCGGCCTCGAAGGGGTACAGGCTGATGCCGATGCTGGCGGTGATAAACAATTCTTGCTGGTTGATCCTGAAAGATTGGGTCAGGCATGCCTGTAGACGCTGCGCCATGACTGCCGCCTGTTCGGCGCTGCTGCAGCCTTCATCGAGCAGGCCGAACTCGTCACCGCCCAGGCGCGCCAGGGTCATGCGCTTACCGAGTTGTTGGCCGAGACGTTCGCCCACGTCCTTGAGCAGCAGATCACCAATGTTGTGGCCGAGGCTTTCGTTGATGTTCTTGAAATGGTCGAGGTCGATCAACAGCACCGCGCCGCCTTGCTCATCGATTTTTGCGCGTTCGAGGGCACGCTCGACGCGTTCGGTAAACAGCAGGCGGTTGGGCAGGTTGCTCAGCGGGTCGTGGTGCGCCAGATAATCCAGCTCACGTTGCGAGCGTTTCAGTGCACTGATATCGGAGAACACCGCGACGTAATGGCTGATCTCGCCCAGTTCATCGTGGATTACCCGAATACATTGCCACTGCGGGTAAATCTCGCCGCTCTTGCGCCGGTTCCACACCTCGCCGCTCCACGCGCCGCGGTTTTGCAGGGCATGCCAGAGGCTGTCATAGAAGTTTTTGTCGTGCCGTCCGGATTTCAGCATGCTCGGTGACTGGCCGAGGATCTCCGCCTGGCTATAGCCAGTGATGCGGGTAAAGGCCGGGTTGCAGTGGACGATATGCTGCTGGGCATCGGTGACCAGCACGCCTTCCTGGGTGGCATCGAATACCGCAGCGGCCTGGCGCAGGCTGTCTTCATCCTTGCGCCGTTGGGTGATGTCGCTGGCGGTGCCGATCAGGCGTTCGGCCTGGCCGTGTTCATCGAGCAGCAGGCGGCCGCGTGATTGAATCCAGCGGTAGCTGCCGTCCTGGTGCAGCAGGCGATAGTTGACCTCATAGGGTTCAGGGTTGCGTGCGGCCAGGCGCTGCTCCAGGTTGCGGTCGAAACTCGCACGGTCATCGGCATGCAGGCGTTGCAACCACTGCTGCGGGTTATCGCCCAATGCATCAGGCTGAATGCCGAGCAGGGCGGCGTAGCCGGGGGAGAAATACAGCTTCTGGGTCTGCAGGTCCCAGTCCCACATGCCGTCATTGGCGGCTTCCAGCGCCTGATGCAGGCGCTTTTCGCTGCTGCGCAGGGCCTGGTGAACCAGACTGTGCTGCTGGCGATGAGCACGCAGCACGGTATACAGCAAGCCTGCAGTGAGCAGCACAAAGCCCAGCCCCTTGAGCAGTTGTGCGCGTTCTAGTTGCGCCAGAGACAGGCCCAGGCCGACCAGTAAACCGTCGCTGAATAGCACCCAAAGGCCAGCGGCCAGCATATAGCAGAGAGTCAGGCGCCAAGCGCCTTGGGGAGCATTCATGGGATATAAGTCAGTCCTTTGTCTAAGACCGGCAGTATAGGTGTTTATAAGGGGGCAACATTCTTATGCAAAAGACCAACTGGTTTTCTGACCCTGGTCAGGGATAATGGCCGTCGACGTGTGCTAAAACTAGCGGCGTTTTTCCTTCTGCACGAGGCACATGATCCATGTGGTACAACGGTTTTCTTGACCTGTCGGTCTGGCAGTTGATCGCGGTCACCCTGCTGATGACGCACGTGACTATCGTCAGCGTCACGGTCTATCTGCACCGCTACTCGGCGCACCGCGCCCTCGAATTGCACCCGGCGCTCAAGCACTTCTTCCGTTTCTGGCTGTGGCTGACCACGGCGCAGAACACCCGCGAATGGACCGCGATCCACCGCAAACACCACGCCAAATGCGAAACCGTCGATGACCCGCACAGCCCGGTGATCAAAGGCCTGAGCACCGTACTGCGTACCGGTGCCGAGCTGTACGCCGAAGAGGCGAAAAATCCGGAAACCCTGCGCATCTACGGCAAGAACTGCCCGGAAGACTGGGTCGAGCGCAACCTCTACTCACGCTTCCCCATGGCCGGTATCAGCCTGATGGCGGTGATCGACCTCGCTCTGTTCGGCGCTGCGGGCATCACCATCTGGGCGATCCAGATGATGTGGATTCCGGTCTGGGCAGCAGGCGTGATCAACGGCCTCGGCCATGCCGTCGGCTATCGCAACTTCGAATGCCGCGATGCCGCGACCAATCTGGTGCCTTGGGGCATCCTGATCGGCGGCGAAGAGCTGCATAACAACCACCACACCTACCCGAACTCCGCCAAGCTATCGGTGAAGAAGTGGGAATTCGATATGGGCTGGTTCTGGATCAAGCTGTTCAGCCTGCTTGGCCTGGCCAAGGTGCAGCGTGTTGCGCCCATCGCTCACCGGGTGGAAGGCAAGCGCAGCCTGGACATGGACACCGCCATGGCCATTCTTAACAACCGTTTCCAGATCATGGCGCAGTACCGCAAGCTGGTCATCGCGCCGCTGGTGCAGCAGGAGCTGGCCAAGGCCGATGCCTCGGTTCGTCATCATTTTCACCGTGCCAAGCGCCTGCTGTCGCGTGAGCCAAGTCTGCTCGACGAAGGCCACCAGGCGCGCATCCAGCGCATGCTGGAGCAAAGTCAGGCGCTCCAGGTGATCTACGAGAAACGTCTGGCCCTGCAGCAGATCTGGGTAAAAACCAGCGCCAATGGCCACGACATGCTTGAAGCCATCAAGCACTGGGTCAGTGATGCCGAAGCCAGCGGTATTCAGTCGCTGCGTGAGTTCGCTGAGCAGCTGAAAACCTATTCGCTGCGCCCTGCTGTCGCCGCATAACGCGCCGTTTGGTTACTAAGCCCGCCTATTGGCGGGCTTTTTATGGCCTACCATTCAAGTAGTCCCTTTTCAGACTAAATTTGGCGCACGCTCCAGTCTGATCGGTTTGAATTTCTGGCGCCTGCCGCTGTCTTTGCTCGGTACCTCTATGCAATGGCGGTTGTTATGGACGAAATCAGCAGAGAGCAGCTCGAACAGGAAGAGTTGACCCTCGCGCTGTTGCATACCCGCGCCGAGGTGGCGCGCCTGCAAGAGCGCGAGCAGTTGTTCAGCACCTTGCTGGGCAGCGTCAATGCGGTGCTCTGGGCGTTTGATTGGGATGATCAGCGGATGATCTACGTCAGTCCCGCCTACGAGCGGATCTTTGGCCGCTCCGCCGCGTTGCTGCTGGGCGGTTTTGAAGAGTGGCGCAACAGCATCTACCCCGATGATCTCGATTACGCTGCCGAAAGCTTCGCCCAGGTGCTGGAAACCGGCGCGGTCGAGGCTCGCGAATACCGCATCATCCGAGCCGACGGCCAGCTGCGCTGGCTTAGCGACAAGTGCTTTGTCAGCCGCGAAAGCTCGCCGGGCAAGCCGCATATCATCGTCGGCATCGCCGAAGACATCACCGAGAAGAAACAGCTCGAAGGCGAGTTACACCGCCTGGCCACCACCGATGTGCTAACCCAGAGCAGCAACCGCCGGCACTTCTTCGAATGCGCCCAACGCGAGTTCGAGCAAGCCCGCGAATATGGCAGCCCGCTGGCGTTTTTGCTGCTCGACCTCGACGACTTCAAGCAGATTAACGACCGCTATGGTCATCAGATGGGTGATCAGGTGCTACAGCGCCTGGCCTACAGCGGCGTCGCCACATTGCGCCGTGGTGATTTATTTGGGCGCATCGGCGGTGAGGAGTTTGCCGCGCTGTTTCCACGCTGTGAGCCGGCGTTGGCCGAGCAGATTGCCGAGCGCCTGCAGCGTGAGGTGCGCCGGCTGAGCTTCAACCATGAGGGCACAACCTTCGGCGTGACCCTAAGCCAGGGCCTGACCAGCCTGCGACCTGAAGACACCAGCCTGGATGCCTTGTATACGCGCGCCGATGCCGCGATGTACCGCGCCAAACGCCAAGGTAAGAACCAGGTTGTGGTGGATTGACCGCGCGCACTGGCTGCTGGCGTGCAGGTGACGAGGTCGATTGGCGAAAAGTCGCCTTTTCTAGGTTTGCGATAGGCAAGAAACCGCCTATCTTCTAGTTGGAAATGCTCTCGTTCTTGTTTGAATACCGTGAAACGCCTTGCAATAGACAGCCTGGCGAGCCGATTCGGGCAGCTGGCACAGTATCTGCGTAAGGCTCAGCGCATAACGGCCAGAATCAATGGCCGACAATAAAAAATGAAGAGACCTGCGCCATGATCTGCACTTGTCCGCTGCTATGTCCTCATTCCCCAGTTCGCGCTGACTGCCTTCACGCGCTCACCTGATTATCGATATTGCACGGCCGGTTCTGGCTGCGGCACTTGCCCGCCTGCCTGGCCTGCAATACTTCCCGAATTCGGTGCGCGCCTGCCGCTTCATAGGCTGAAGACAGTACCCGCGCCGATGTGCAACCCACACACACCTGGAGAACACATAATGAGAAAGACCTCCCTTGCCCTGGCCGTCGCTGCCAGCACCCTGGGCTTGTCCCTGAGCCAAGTGGCGCATGCTGATTTTATTGGCGACAGCAAAGCCAGCATCGAAGCGCGTAACTTCTATTACAACAGCGATTCCCGCGAGGACGCAGGTCAGTCCAAGCAGGAAGAGTGGGCCCAGGGTTTCCTGCTGCGCATGGAGTCGGGCTATACCGAGGGCACGGTAGGTTTCGGCGTTGATGCGCTGGCCACTTTCGGCTTCAAACTGGACTCTGGCGATGGTACTGCGGGTAGCGGTCTGCTCAACCCGGATCTGTCCGGCGGCTCCCAGGACAACTACGGCGGTCTGGGTTTGACGGCCAAAGCCAAGGTGTCCGAGAGCGTGCTCAAGGTTGGCGCTCTGCAGTTGAAGAACCAGGCTGTTGGTTCCAGTGATAGCCGTCTGCTGCCTCAGGTCTTCCGTGGGGCCAACCTGGTATCCAAGGATATTGATGGCTTGACCCTCGACGTGGGCTACCTGGATGAGGTCAACAACCGCAACTCCACCGACTATCAGGACATGCGCCTGAATACGTTCACCAATAGCGGCATCACTGTCAGCGGTGCCAACCAGGCCAATCAGTTCATCTTTGCCGGCGGCAATTACAAACTGACCGACAACCTGACCGGCGGCTACTACTACAGCAACCTGGAAGATCTGTACAAACAGCACTCCTTCAACCTGGTGCATGTGCTGCCGATCGCCGACAAACAGTCGTTCAAGAGCGACCTGCGCTACGCCCGCTCGACCGATGATGGCTCTAGCAACGTAGACAACAAGGCCTTCGGTGCCATGTTCACCTACTCCCTCAGTGGCCATAGCTTGGGTCTGGGCTATCAGAAAATGAGCGGCGATACCGGCTTTGCCTATATCGGCGACAGTGTTGACCCCTTCCTGGTCAACTACGTGCAGGTTGGCAACTTCGCAGCCAAGGACGAAACTTCCTGGCAGGCTCGTTACGACTTTAACTTCGCGTCCATTGGTATCCCTGGCCTGACCTTTATGACCCGCTACCTGACTGGCGACAATATTGATCGCGGCGCAGGTTCAGAGGGCAAAGAGTGGGAACGCAATATGGATATTGCATACGTGGTTCAGGAAGGCACCTTCAAGAACCTCGGCATCAAGTGGCGCAACGCAACCATGCGCAACAACTTCAGCCGTGACATCGACCAGAACCGTCTGATCGTCAGCTACACCCTGCCACTGCTCTGATTGTGGTGGTTGCTGGCTGAGCTGTTGCATCCAGCCCAGCCTGAGCAGCAAACGAAACCCGGACTCTGTTCCGGGTTTTTTTATGCTCGCCGTTTATGCGTGTGGTAGTTGGCGGGGCTTGTCATTCAATATACAAAAGAATAGATTGTTTTTATCTTAAATGAGACGCTTGCCATGACGCCTGAACATCCGCCAATCGATATCCAGCAACTGCGCGCCAATGCCGATGCGGCGGGGCAGTTGCTCAAGGCCCTGAGCAACCCGGACCGACTGCTGCTGCTGTGCCAGCTCTCCCAGGGCGAGCGCAATGTCAGCGAGCTGGAAGTATTGCTCGGTATTCAGCAGCCGACCCTGTCGCAGCAATTGGCGGTGCTGCGCCGTGAAGGGTTGGTGGCGACCCGCCGTGAGGGCAAGCAGATCTATTACTGCATCAGCAGCCAGGCCGCACTGGCAGTGATTAACACCCTGTATCAGCTGTTCTGTGCCGGTGATCATTGATGAGCATCGATTGGTACAACTTCACGCCCTGGAGTGCCCTGGCTGGTGGTGCGCTGATCGGTCTGGCTGCCAGCCTGTTCGTCGTAATAAATGGCCGGGTGGCCGGTATCAGCGGCCTGCTCGGCAGCCTACTGGAGCGTGGTGAAGGCCGTGGCGAGAAGGCGCTTTTTCTGCTCGGCGTGCTGCTTGCGCCGCTGCTCTGGCAGCTGTTTAGCAGCCTGCCGGAGATTCAGATCGACAACGGTTGGTTGGCGCTGACGGTTGCCGGTTTGCTGGTGGGTATCGGCACCCGCTATGGCGCCGGTTGCACCAGCGGGCATGGGGTCTGCGGCCTGTCGCGGTTGTCGCCACGTTCTCTGGCCGCAACCCTGACGTTTATGGCCGCCGGGTTCGCCACGGTGTTTGTCCTGCGTCATCTGCTGGGGGGCTGAATATGCGCAAACTGTTGGCGTTTCTCGCCGGTGTGATCTTCGGCATCGGCCTGCTTAGCGCAGGTATGGCCAATCCGGCCAAGGTACTGGGTTTTCTCGATTTGGCGGGCGCTTGGGATCCTTCGTTGGCACTGGTGATGGCGGCGGCGATTGGCGTGGCGTTTCTGCCGTTCAGTTGGGCGCGGTGGCAGCGCAGCAGTTTGCTCGGTGCGCCGATGCAGTTGCCGGTCAAGCGTGAGCTGGACCGCCGGTTGATCGGCGGCAGTCTGCTGTTCGGCATTGGCTGGGGCATCGCGGGTATTTGTCCGGGGCCGGCCGTGGCGATTCTGCTCACCGGGCGCTGGCAGGTGCTGCTGTTTGTGGCGGCCATGCTGGTGGGAATGGTTGTGTTTGCTGCGCTGGAACGCCAGCGCGGCTAATTGATGATCGGGAGATCACTATGAAAGCAAATGTTGGCACCCTTGACCGTAGCCTGCGCATTGCCGCGGGTCTGATTCTGATTGGCTTGAGCCTGAGTGGTGTGATCGGCCTATGGGGCCTGATAGGCATCGTGCCGCTGGCCACCGGTCTGTTTCGCTTCTGTCCGGTATACCCGCTGCTGGGTATCAGCACCTGCAAGACCAAGCCCTAACGCTGGAGTGCTGACCGGGCCTCTGGGCCGGTCGGCTGGAGCTGCCATGTCCCCGCTCATTCAGGCTTTTTTCGACTCTGCCAGCTCAGCCTACAGCTAGCCTATGGCGTGCGGGTGGTCGGTACGGTGGCGGCGAGTTTTTCCCGCTCGGCTCTGGCGGTGCAGAGCAATGTGGCCACGCCGCTGGTTGGGGTGTTTGCCTGGCGGCAGTTTTGGGTCTGGCCCCGTTGCTACAGCACCTGCCGCAAGCAGTGTTAGCCGAGAGCATTAAAGCAGCAACAGGGTCGCCAGGCCTAGAAAGGCAAAGAAGCCGATAACGTCGGTCACCGTCGTCAGAATCACGCTACCGGCCAGCGCCGGGTCAATCCCCATGCGGTGCAGCACTAGTGGAATGCCCCAGCCGGACAATGTGGCGCAGAGCAGGTTGAGCAGGATGGCCGCGCCGAGCACTGCGCCAATCCCCCAGTTGCCAAACCACGCGACCGCCAGCAGGGCTATTACCACCGACCAGAGAATACCGTTGAGTATGGAAATACCCAGTTCGCGGTTGAGCAGGATGCGAATGTTGCCCTTCTGCACCTGACCCAGCGCCAGGCCGCGAATGACCAGGGTCAGGGTTTGGCTGCCGGCGATACCGCCCATGCTGGCCACAATTGGCATCAGTACGGCGAGGGCTACCAATTGCTCCAGGGTTGCCTGAAACAGGCCAATGACCCAGGCGGCGCCGAAGGCCGTGACCAGATTGATGCCCAGCCACAAGGCGCGGCGTCGGGCGCTGACCAGCACTGGCGCGAAGATGTCAGCCTCGTCGTCGAGGCCGGCCATGTGCATCAGGGCGCGGTCGGAGTTTTCGCGAATCAGGTCGATCACATCGTCCACGGTGATGCGTCCGAGCAGCCGGTTGTGCTCATCGACCACGGGTGCGGAGAGCAGGTCGTGGTCCTGAAACAACCGGGCGACTTCGCTGCTGCTGGTGGTGACGGCGATACCGGCGATGTCGTGATGCATTAAATCGCTTACGCGCTGGCCGAGATCAGCCGTGACCAGTTCGCTCAGGCGCAAGGCGCCCTGGTAATGGCCCTTGCGGTCGACCACCATCAGCATGTCGGTTTGCGGCGGCAGCTTTTCCAGTAGACGCAGGTAACGCAGCACTGTGCTGGCCTTGACGTCGGCGCGGACCAGGATCGGGTCGGCGTTCATCAGGCCGCCGGCCGAGTTCTCGGGGTAACTCAGCATCGACTCGAGTTGTTGGCGCTGCGCCGCGTTGCTGGCATGCAGCAGTTTGCTGCCGAGTTCGCCGGGCAGGGTCTGGATAAGGTCGACGCGATCATCCAGCTCCAGCTGCTCGGCCGAGGCGATCAGGTCTTCCAGGTCCAGTTCCAGCGCCAGTGCGCCACGGATTTCGTCGTGCAGGTAGGTCAGCACTTTGCCGGTGCGCTCGGTCTCGAGCATGCTCCAGGCTGCGCGCCGCTCGACGGGGGGCAGAGCTTCGAGCAGACCGGCGACCTTGGCTGGGTGAATGCGCTGCAGGAGTTTGCCAACCCGCTTGAGTTTGCCCAGGGCCAGAGCCTGGCGCACGGCTTCCAGGTGGTTGACGCTGGCCCCATGGCGCTCGCCTTGCGGGCGCGACGGCAGTGGGTCATTCGCGTCGCCGGCCAACTGAGCAATCAGCTCCAGGCTGAGATGGGGCAGAATACGGCCTTCCAGGCTCGACTCGATTTGCTGCCAGAGGCTCTGGCGCTGGCGCGTGTCGAGCATTTCCAGCAGTGCGGCAATCTTGCCGGGGTGCATGCGCGCCAGCAGTTTACGCACGCGTTTGTTTTTACCGCTGCCGAGTGCCTGGGTGATGGCCTCGCTTTCAGTGCGGTTGTGCTGGGGCTGTTGGTCGTTGGGTGCTGCGGGAGTTGGCTTCATGGGCTCAGCCTATCATCCGCAGGCGATCAGTTGCCCCCAGCCGGTGATTGTTGGCTTGGCCAAACACCGGCAGGGGTCATATCAGGCTATTTGCGGCGCAGGCTGCTGCTGGGTGATGCAGTGGATATTGCCGCCGCCCAGGAGAATCTCCCTACCCGGCACCATCACCACGCGGTGCTGCGGGAACAGGCGACGCAGGATTGCTTCGGCTTCGGCGTCCTTGGGGTCGTCGAATTTGGGCGCGATGATGCCGCCGTTGACGATCAGGAAATTAACGTAAGAGCCAGCCAGGCGGATCGATGGATCGCGCTCCTGAGTACCGGCCACCAGGTCTACCCCGGCGCATTCTTCATCGCTGGCATACAGCGGGCCGGGAATCGGCATCTTGTGCACGATCAGCTGACGGCCTTTGGCATCCCGCACACTTTCCAGCACGCGCATGGCGGCCTGGCAGCGCGGGTAGTTGGGGTTCGTGGCATCGTCGGTCCAGGCCAGCAGCACTTCACCGGGGCGCACGTAGCAGCAGAAGTTGTCGACGTGGCCGTCGGTCTCGTCGTTGAACAGACCGTCCGGCAGCCAGATCACTGTGTCGATGGCCAGATGCTCGGCCAGG
>DASRUM010000028.1:0-9470 GCA_035655415.1 Pseudomonas sp. | reverse complement strand
TTTCGTCCCCTTCGTCTAGTGGCCTAGGACACCGCCCTTTCACGGCGGTAACAGGGGTTCGAGTCCCCTAGGGGACGCCATTTTTGCCCGCTCTGCGGGATTTTGAAGGGTCATTCATTAGTGAATGGCCCTTTTGTTTTTATGGCCTGCCATCCCTGGCGGCCACCCTCCGGGCCGTCGCTACGCGACGTTAAAAATTGCTCCAGGCAATTTTTTCTACCTACTGAACATTATTGCTCCAGCCGATCAGCGGTTGCCCTTGGCGCTTGCTTAATCGTATTACGCCTATAATATTTCGGTTGTAATATTACGGAGGCTGACATGAGCGAGAAGAAGGCGCATACCCGCGACCGCATCCTGGCCGCTGCCAGTGCGGCGTTGTTGCAGCGTGGTCCGGCTGAACCCAGCGTGGGCGAGGTGATGGGCGCTGCGGGCCTGACGGTAGGCGGCTTCTATGCGCATTTCGAGAGCAAGGATGCGCTGATGCTGGAGGTGTTCCAGCAGATGCTCTGTCAGCGTCGGGAGCGGGTCGCACAGTTTGATCCGGCGCTGCCTGCTCACGAGCGCCGGACGCTGCTGGCGGCCTTTTATCTATCGCGTAAGCACCGCGATGCCAGCGAGCAGGGCTGCCCGTTGCCCAGCTCGGTAGGCGAGCTGGCGCGTATGCCGGACGGTTTTCGCGGCGTGCTGGCTGAACATATCGAGCTGATGACGGCGCAACTGGCGGGCAGTCCTGAAGAGGCTGACCAGGCGCTGGCCGATATCGCCTTGATGGTCGGAGGGCTGGCGCTGGCACGCGCGCTGGGCCCCGGTGAGTTGTCTGATCGAGTCTTGCGTGCCGCTAAATCGGCAATTGTCTGAGGGTATGGCAATGAATAGCATGAGCTGGGTTCGTGGTTTCAACGCATCGATTGGTCTGCTGGCGCCGTATGCCCTGGCCAGCAAGCTGCGCCGGGAGTTTATGACGCCGCACACCTTGCCGCCGCGGGACTGGGAGTTGCCGCTGCTGGCGCAGGCCGAGCGCATCACCCTGCGCTTCGGTCTGTCAGCGCTGCGCTGGGGCAGTGGGCCGGCCGTGTTGTTGATGCATGGCTGGGAAGGGCGGCCGACGCAGTTCGCCGAGCTGATCAAGGCCTTGGTCAATGCCGGCTACGGCGTGGTGGCATTGGATGCCCCGGCCCACGGCCGTTCGCCCGGGCGTGAAGCCAATGTGGTGCTGTTTGCCCGTGCCTTGCTGGAGGCTGCCAGCGAACTGCCGCCTCTCAAAGCGGTGATTGGTCATTCCATGGGTGGCGCCAGTGCCTTGTTGGCCACCCAGCTCGGCTTGCGTACTGATGCGTTGGTCAGCATTGCCGCACCCAGCCGGATTCTGACCATGCTGCGGCGCTTCTCTCGCTATATGGGGCTGCCGCGTCAGGCGCGCGCGCACTTTGTGCGGCTGGTCGAAGAGAAAGCCGGGATTCCCGCTGGGCAGCTTGATAGCGCGCACTACCAGTTGGATTTCCCCGGATTGGTCGTGCATGCGGTGGACGATCCAATGGTGCCATTCAGCGAAGCGGAGGCGATTCATCAGAGCTGGTTCGACAGCCGCCTGTTACGCCTGGAAAGCGGCGGACATCAGCGCGTATTGGCTGATCCGAGGGTGGTGCAGGCGGTGCTGGAACTGTTGAAGTCGTTGAGTCAGACATCGCCCAAAGCGCTGGCTTCGTAACCGATAACCTTATTGCGCCCGGCGGCCTTGGCCCGATACAGCGCCTGGTCGGCGTGGCGTAGCAACTGTTCGCGGTCGCTGCCGATATCCGGAATCAGCGCATAGACGCCGATGCTCAGGCTCAGGTCGATGCTCAGGCCTTGGTGCATGCAGGGGTGGCTGGCCAGGTCTGCACGCAGTTGCTCGGCCAGGTCCATGGCTCCGGATTGATTGGTGTCGCAGAGCACGGCGGCAAACTCTTCGCCGCCGAAGCGCACCAGCAGATCGTTACTGCGCATACGCTGCTGCATACGCAGGGCAGCGTGTTGTAGGCAGGCGTCGCCAACCAGGTGGCCGTGCTGGTCGTTGACCTTCTTGAAGTGGTCCAGGTCCATCATCAGCATGGCGATTGGCTGCTGGCTGCGTTTGGCCTGGGCGAGCATGCGCTCCAGTTCTTCGTTGAGCACCTGGCGGTTGAACAGCCCGGTCAGGCTGTCGCGACGGCTGAGTTCGGCCAACTGGCGGTTGGCGGTGGAAAGCTCCTGCAGGGCTTTTTGCAGGGAGGCGGTGCGCTCTTCCACGCGAGCTTCCAGGCCTTCGTTGATCTGTTGCTGAAGATCCAGGCTCTTGGCCTGTTCCAGGCGCAGTTGGTGCTCGTTGGCGTATAGCTGTTCCTGAGCCAGTTGCTGGGCGTGTTGCGCCAGACGAATGCGTGAGCCGAGGGCAATCGAGAAAATTACCAGCTCAAGCAGGCTGCCGATCTGCTGGGCGTGCAGGGTCAGTAGCGAATTGGCGATCAGTCCGGTGCCGCTGAGCACGCTGAACAGGCTGGCGATAATCAGGGCTGACCAGCCGAGGGCGAACAGTTTGGCCGGCGGGTAGCCGTCGCGCCAGCGCAGCACGGTGAAGATGCAGCCAAAAATCGCGCAGACCAGCAGCAGCACGAAACTGCCGATCAGTGCCACGAGATAGGGCGCAACCAGCGCCAGCACCATCACCAGCAGGCTACTGCCAATCAGGCCACGGCAGATCCAGCTGTAGGCCGGGTGCTGGTTCTTGAGGTCGAGTACGCCATGGGCGAATAGCACACCGAACAGGGTTGCCAGCGCTGAGCTGAACGGGAAACTCATCTGCTGCCAGGCCAGTGATTCGGGCCAGAACCATTGCAGGGCAAAACCCAGCTGGATGAACTGGTAGAGGCTGAAACTGGCGACAAACAGGCTGTACCACAGGTAGTTGCGGTCGCGGGTGATGATAAAGATCGACAGGTTGTAGATCATCATCACCAGCAGGGCGCCGAAAAACAGGCCCTGTAATAGCAGCATGCGTTGTTCGTGCTGATTGAAGGCCTGGGCGCTCATCAGGCTGGCGCTGAGGTTGGCCGAGCCGTTGGTCTGCATACGCAGGATCAGCTCGCGTTCTTCCCCAGCTGCCAAGCTGAATGGCAATACCAGTTGGCGGTGATTGACCCAGCGTTCATCGAAGGGGCGTTGATCGCCGGCGCGATACACCCGTTCGCCATCCAGGCCGTAGGCATCCAGGAAGTCGAGCAGCGGGTTGCCGATCAGCAATACCCAGTTGATCGCCTCATCCGCCGGGTTGTGCAGGGTAAAACGCAGCCAGTAGGCGTGGGTGCTGTAGCCGAAACTGGCATCGCGGCGGGCCACCGGTTGCCAGGCAGACTCAGGCAGTTGGCGCACGCTATGGATGCCCGCCAGGCCTTCTGGGTCTGTCCAGACCTGCATGGCTGGGCCAGGCAACAAGGGTGAGTCGCTATCTTGCAGAGGCAGGCTGGTGGCCTGCGTCATTGCCGGCAGCAACAGTAGAAGAAGTACGCGCAGCAACACGATCAAAACAGGCATTCCATGGCAAGGATGTTGGTGGGCACGACAAAGGTGCATTATTGCGCGGCCTTATGACATACCGATAGCTTAGCCGGGGTTGTTTATGAGCCAAAATTTGTTGCATTGCCATGCTCAGCGTGATGCTTGCCTGCAGGCGCTGGCCTCCGATCTGTTAGCGCAGATCCAGGCCACGCTGGCGCAGCAGCCCCGCGCCGGGCTGATCCTGCCCGGCGGCAGCAGTCCGCAAGCCTTGTTGCCCTTGCTGGCGCAGCAGCTGGACAGTCAGCGCATTGACCTCAGTCCCAGTGATGAGCGCTGGGTGCCAGCGCAGGCGGCCGAGAGCAACTGGCAGTTGTTACATCAAGGGCTGCCGCAGGCCAATTGCCTCGATCCGCGCCAGGGCGAGGCGTTGGCGCAGGCGGCGCTTAGCTGGGGCGAGCAGTTGATGCAGTGGTCGCCGTTTAGCGCGGTGCTGCTAGGTATGGGCGAGGACGGCCATATCGCTTCGTTGTTTCCCGCTATGCCAGGGCTGCTGGCGGCGCTTGATCCTGATGCCGAGCCTGCAGCTCTACCCGCCCTGGCACCGCAGGAGCCGCGCGAGCGTCTGTCGTTGAACCTGGCCATGTTGCAGCGCGGCCAGTGGCTCGGCTTGCTGGCGTTCGGCGAGCGCAAGCGCGCCTTGATTGATGCCGTGCTGGCCGATCAGCCCTCGGCGCGTGAGTTGCCTCTGTACGCCTGGTTGCGGCGCAGTCCGTTGCCGGTACATATCTACTGGGCACCCTGAGCTGATATTAAGGTCCACTGCATAGCGACTCTGCAGCGGTAAAAGCAGGTGCTAAGCCGTTACACTGCAAGCCTTGTACCTCGCCGATAAAGGGAACCGTTATGTTGCACCCGGTTGTTGAGCAGGTTACCGCCGCACTGGAAAAACGCTCGGCCAAGCGCCGCGAGCGCTATTTGCAGCGCCTGGCCCTGGCGGCTACGCGTGCCACAGGCAAGGCTCTGAGCTGTTCCAACCTGGCCCATGCCCTGGCCGCACAGCCCGATGATGCACGGCTGATCATGAAGCAGGGCGGCTCGCCGCATGTCGCGATCATTTCCAGTTACAACGACCTGCTCTCGGCCCATGCGCCGCTCAGGGACTATCCCGAGCGCCTGAAAGTGGCGCTGGCCAAGGCGGGCGCGACCTCGCAGTTCGCCGCCGGGGTGCCGGCCATGTGCGATGGTATTACCCAGGGCGAGGGTGGCATGCAGCTGTCGCTGTTCTCCCGGGACCTGATTGCCCAGGCCACAGCCATCGGTCTGACCCATGGCATCTTCGACGGCGCGCTGTACCTGGGCGTATGCGACAAGATCGTCCCAGGTCTGCTGATTGGCGCCTTGCACTTTGGCCATCTGCCGGCCGTGTTCGTACCGGCAGGCCCCATGCAATCCGGTCTGCCGAACAAGGAAAAAGCCGCAGTCCGCCAGCGTTATGCCAGTGGCGAAGCCAGTCGTGACGAACTGCTGGCCGCCGAGTTGGCCGCCTACCACCAGGCCGGCACCTGCACCTTCTACGGGACGGCCAATACCAATCAGTTGCTGATGGAGGCCATGGGCCTGCATGTGCCGGGCAGTGCCTTTATTCACCCCTACACGCCGCTGCGCGATGCCATGACCGATGAAGCGGCGCGCCTGGTGGCGCATAACAGCCGCCAGGGTGAGCGTTACTTGCCGGTCGGCCAGCAGATTGATGCGCGGGCGCTGATCAACGCCGTGGTGGCACTGCTCGCCAGCGGCGGCTCGACCAACCACACCCTGCACCTGCCGGCCATCGCCCGGGCAGCGGGTTATGAATTGAGCTGGGATGATTTCGCCGCACTGTCCAGGGTGGTGCCATTGTTGGCGCGGGTTTATCCCAATGGCGCGGCGGATGTGAATCAGTTTCAAGCTGCCGGTGGACCGGCCTGGCTGCTGCGTGAGCTGCTCGGTGCTGGCCTGCTGCATAACGATGTCGCCACCGCTGCCGGGCATGGTTTACGCGCCTACACCCGCGAACCCTGGCTGGATGGCGAGCGTCTGGCCTGGCGCGACCTGCCAGCGCAGAGCCCGGCCCCGGATATTGTCCGGCACGTGGCCGAGCCGTTTGCCGAGGAGGGCGGGTTAGTGCTGCTAGCGGGCAATCTGGGCCGCGCGATTCTGAAAACCTCGGCGGTGGACCCGGCGTTCTGGCAGATCCGCGCCCAGGCGCGCATCTTCGATTCGGAAGCAGCTGTGCAGGCGGCCTACAGCGCCGGCGAGTTGCAAGGTGACCTGGTGCTGGTGGTGCGCTTCCAAGGCCCACAAGCCAATGGCATGCCCGAGCTGCACAAACTGATGCCTCTGCTGGCCAATCTGCAGCAAGCCGGCCAGCGTGTCGCACTGATTACCGATGGGCGCATGTCCGGTGCTTCCGGGCAGGTTTCCACCGCCTTGCACTTGACCCCGGAGGCAGCCGCTGGCGGCGCTCTGGCGCGTTTGCAGGACGGCGACTGGCTGGTGCTGGATGCGCAGCAGGGGCTGCTGCAGGTGGAATTGAGCGAGCAGCAACTGGCTGCGCGGCCATTGGCCAGTGCCAGTGCCGAGCTGGAATTGGGCTATGGTCTGGAAATGTTCGCCGCGCAGCGCCGCCTGGTCGGTTCGGCTGAGCAGGGCGCCAGCAGCCTGTTTGAAGAATGAGCGCGACGATTGAATCTTGAGAGCGGGGAGCAAGGTATGAGCCTGACAATGGATGTGGTGCTGCAGCAGGCCCGCCCGGTGCTGCCGGTGCTGGTGATTGAAGACATCAGCCTGGCGGTGGACTTGGCCCGTGCCCTGCACGCTGGCGGCATCCGCGTGCTGGAAGTGACCTTGCGCACGCCGCGGGCACTGGATGCGCTGGCGGCCATGCGCAAGGAGTTGCCGGACCTGTTGATCGGCGCCGGTACGGTGATCCACGCCGAGCAGTTTCTCGAAGCCCGCGATGCCGGTGCGCAGTTTGCTGTCAGCCCAGGCTGTACCGAGCGTCTGGCCGCAGCGGCGGAAGAGTCTGGTCTACCGTACCTGCCGGGCGTGATGACGCCGTCAGAGGTGCTGCTGGCGCTGGAATACGGCTACCGCTCGCTGAAGCTGTTTCCGGCCGACGGGGCCACCAGCATCAAGATGCTCAAGAGCTTTAAAGGTCCGTTTACCGGTATTCGCTTCTGCCCAACCGGCGGGGTGACGCCGGATAACCTGCTGGGCTTCCTGCGCTTGCCCAACGTGGCCTGTGTCGGTGGCACCTGGATCGCGCCGAGCAACCTGGTGCGCGCCCGCGCCTGGGACCAGATTACCCAGCTGGCCGCCGAGGCCCGCGCCCTGGCTGGCAGCCTGGAGCAGCAGGCATGAAGTGGGACCTGAGCAACCCCTTTGTCATCGATATTCAGGTCACTGCAGAGGATATCGACGGTCTCGGCCATGCCAACAATGCGGTGTATGTCAGCTGGCTGGAGCGCTGTGCCTGGCGCCATTCGCAGTTTCTCGGCCTGGATCTGACCGAATACCGCCGGCTGGACCGCGCCATGGCCGTGCTGCGCCATGAGATCGACTACCTAGCCAGTGCCTACGAAGACCAGCAGCTGCAGATGGCCACTTGGATTGTCGAATCTGATCAGCGCCTGAAGATGGATCGGCGCTTTCAGCTGATTCGTCCGGAAGATGGCGTCACCCTGTTGCGCGCAAAAACCACCTTTGTCTGCATCGAGCTGTCCAGCGGCAAGCCCAAACGCATGCCGCCAGAGTTCGTCGAAGGCTATGGTGCGGCGCTGCAGCCACCGTTCCCCATGGAACTCTGAGGCGCAGTCATTCCTTTAGCTGCGGCGCCAGGAACAACGCGTTGTTGTCTAGCATCACCTGGTACTGCCGGGTTTCGCCGGGTTCAAGGAGAACCGACTGACCGCTGGCCAGATCGTCCGCCG
This sequence comes from Pseudomonas sp., assembly GCA_035655415.1. Classification (GTDB taxonomy): domain Bacteria; phylum Pseudomonadota; class Gammaproteobacteria; order Pseudomonadales; family Pseudomonadaceae; genus Aquipseudomonas. The sequence continues at coordinate 1,983 of DASRUM010000028.1, read as the reverse complement.
TACAATCAGCCGCAGCCAACAGCTTGGCTCGGAGATAGTGGGTGCCTGCAGGTATGTCCAGGCTTATCGAGTCGCCGGCCTGTAGTTGCGCCACGGTTTTTTCTTCCAGTTGCAGCTCCACATCGCAGGTTTTTGGAACCTTCTCATCACGGCCGATGATCAGTTGCGCCAGCTTTGCGCCGGTGTTCGCTGTGGGGGCTTGCGTGGCGGGTTCTGCATGGCTTAGGCCAAGGCTAAGATACAGGCAGCCAAGCAATAGCAGGGTGCGCATGATCGTCTCCAGAACAGTCAATGGTCTGGATGTGGACTCCCCGAGACGGACGGTGTTCCATTTTACTGACGCCCCGGCCGGTTCGCCGCGTACACTGCGCAGCGTTTTTTCGAGAGCTTGTTTATGCAAATCGCCTTGGCACCCATGGAGGGGCTGGTCGACGAAATCCTTCGCGATGTGCTGACCCGGGTTGGCGGCATCGACTGGTGCGTGACCGAATTTATTCGGGTGACCGAGCGTGTGTTACCCGTCAGCAGCTACGAGAAACTCGCACCGGAATTGTTCAGCGGCGCGCAAACGGCCGCTGGCACGCCGCTGCGCGTGCAGTTCCTCGGCTCCGATCCGGCCTGCCTGGCGGATAACGCCGCCTTTGCCTGCACCCTCGGCGCACCAGTGATCGATCTCAACTTCGGTTGCCCGGCCAAGACGGTAAACAAATCCCGTGGCGGCGCGGTGCTGCTCAAGGAGCCCGAGTTGCTCCACGCCATCGTCCGCGAGGTGCGCCGTGCGGTACCGGCGGCCATTCCGGTTACGGCAAAAATGCGTCTGGGCTTTGATCACAAGGATTACGCCCTGGAATGCGCCCAGGCCCTGGCTGATGGTGGCGCGGCGCAGATCGTGGTGCACGCGCGGACCAAGGTCGAAGGTTACAAGCCGCCGGCGCATTGGGAGTGGGTGGCGCGGGTGCAGGAAGCAGTCAAGGTGCCGGTATTCGCCAATGGTGAGATCTGGACCTTGGATGACTGGCGGCGTTGCCGTGAGGTCAGCGGGGTTGAAGACATCATGCTGGGTCGCGGCCTAGTCGCGCGTCCGGATCTGGCCCGGCAGATTGCCGCAGCCAAGGCAGGGCAGGATGTTGCGCCCATGAGCTGGGTCGAGCTGCAGCCGCTGTTGGCGGATTTCTGGCTGCAGGCGCGGCGCAAGATGTCGCCACGCTATGCACCGGGTCGGCTCAAACAATGGCTGGCGATGCTAACCCGCAGCTACCCCGAGGCCACCGAGCTGTTCAATCTGCTACGCCGCGAAAGCGATTGCCTGCGTATCGATGGCTTGCTTGGTATCGAGTTTATCGAGCCTGAGCGTGCCGAGCAGGCGAGCGCCTGATCCTGATATTCAGCGCCCGCCGCTAACATCCAACAGCGCGCCGCTGGTGTAGGACGCCTGCTCGCTGGCCAGCCAGAGAATCGCTTCAGCCACTTCACTGGCCAGACCGCCACGGCCCATAGGCACACTCTGGCTAACCCGCGCGACCCGCTGCGGCTCCCCGCCGCTGGCGTGAATCTCGGTTTCAATCACCCCAGGGCGCACGGCGTTGACGCGAATACCGTCGGCCGCCACTTCCTTGGCCAGACCCAGGGTCATGCTGTCGATCGCACCCTTGGCCGCTGCGTAATCGATATATTCCCCTGGCGCGCCGAGCCGTGCGGCTGCCGAGGACAGGTTGACGATGGCACCGCCGTTACCGCCCTGACGCGTCGACATGCGCTTGATCGCCTCACGGCAGCAGAGAAAGCTGCCGAACACATTGGTGGCAAACACCCGCTGCCAGCGCGCCAGGTCCATCTGCTGCAAACGCATCTGGGTTTCAAGCATGCCGGCGTTGTTGACCAGTACATCGAGGCGGCCAAAGTGCTGATCGAGGCGGGCGAACAGCTGTATCACCTGGCTTTCATCCGCCACATCCGCCTGCACGGCAATGGCCTGGCCGCCCG
>DASRUM010000027.1:0-8242 GCA_035655415.1 Pseudomonas sp. | reverse complement strand
GTCGATCCAGGCCTTGAGCTGGGTCGGCACGGTGAAGTTGTACATCGGCGCGCCAATCACGATGGCATCGGCCGCGAGAAACTCGTTGAGGGTGCCTTCCGCCAGCTCGACTTCATGCTTTTGCGCCGCATCGCGCAGCTCCGCAGGTGTACCACCGGCGACCAGGCTGGCGGCGGACAGATGGCTCAGTGCATCGCTGGCCAGGTCGCGGTAGCTCACCTGCGCTTCAGGTTCGGCGACGAGCCAGGCATCGACCACGGCACGGCTGAGTTGGCGGGAGGCGGACGAGTCGCCGAGGATGCTGGAATCGAGGTGCAGTAGCTTCATGACAATCTCCAAATTGAGATCGCCCCACGGCGATCAAGGTGCTGGAGATACTATCGATGAAAGCAATAGCCGATTAGTCAGCGCAAATGCGATAGTTCGTCCCACTGATAGGACGATAAAGCCATGCACGACCTCAATGACCTGTTCTACTTCGCCAAAGTGGTGGAAGCCGGCGGCTTTGCCGCCGCCGGGCGCACCCTGGGCATTCCAAAATCACGCCTGTCACGACGGATTGCCGAGCTGGAAAACCGCCTCGGCGCACGCCTGCTGCAACGCACCACGCGCAAACTGGCGCTGACCGATATCGGCGAGCGTTACCTGCGCCATTGCCAGGCCATGTTGCAGGAGGCCGAACAGGCCGAGGAAACCGTGGCCAGCCTGACCAGCGAGCCGCGCGGGCGCCTGCGGGTCAGCGCGCCAGGCGGCATTGCCCTGCTCTCGGAGCTGGTGGTGAGCTTTCTCGCGGCCTACCCCAAGGTGCAGCTGGAGCTGATTCAGACCAATCGGCGTATCGACCTGCTCAACGAAGGCGTAGACGTCGCCCTGCGCGTGCGCAGCGCCGAGGATGAAGACCCCACGCTGATCACCCGCCGCCTGCGTCCAGCCCAGGCCTTTATGGTCGCCGCACCGGCCTTGCTGCAGCACGCCAAGGTCAGCACACCTGACGACCTCTCAGCACTACCGGCCCTCGGAGCGTTAGAAGCAGACCGCAGAATTCACCTGCGCTTGCAGCACGACAGCGGGCGCGTGCAGGAAGTTGTGCTGGAAGCGCGCCTGGCCATCGAGGACTTCAACGTGCGCAAACACGCGGCGATGACTGGCCTGGGTTTTACCATGCTGCCCGCGCCCCTGTGCTTGGATGAACTGGCTGATGGCCGACTGATCCGCCTGCTGCCTGACTGGGCGCTGCCTACCGGCAACCTGCAGGCGGTATACACCCACAGACGCGGTATGCTGCCCGCCGTGCGGGCATGGATCGAACATATCAGTGATGCCTTTAGCCGCTGGGATCAGCCGATCTAGCTATGCACTATTAACGAAGCCTGTGGTTTAACTGGGAAAATGCCGAGCGAGAAAATCCAGCAGCATCTGATTAACCTGCTCCGCCTGCTCGTTCTGAATCCAGTGCCCACAGTTCTGCAGCACATGCTGTTCCAACTGGGCGATGCGCTTAGGCATCTGCTTGAGGGTGTAAGCCTCCAGGGTGCCGACCGGGTCCTTATCACCCAGCAGAAACAGCGCGGGCTGCTCGATCTGCCGTTCCGCCAGAGCCTCAGTGCGCTGCCAGTTGCGTTCAAAATTGCGGTACCAGTTCAACGCGCCGTAGAAGCCACGACCCTCGAAGGTTTTCAGGTAATGATCAAATGCTGCGCTGTCGCACCAGCCCGGTAGTGTGCCAGGGTCCTGCATGCCATCGAACAACCCAGCACCGGCGGGTTTATCCTGCAGAAAGTGGTCCCTAGGCACGGCCGCTGAGCTGTTGTGCATCATCATGCGCAAGGTGCGCGGGATGTCGGCATCCATCTCCGCCTCGGCGACACCAGGCTCCTGGAAATACACAATGTAATGAAACCGCTCGGCGTACAGCTGGCGCATGATCTCGATGGCCGGCTGCCTGGGCCGTCCGCCAAACGGCACGGCCATGCCAACGACCGCCTGCACCCGCGAAGGCTCAAGCAAGGTCAGATGCCAGGCAATCGGTGCGCCCCAATCGTGGCCGATCACACACACCTGCTGCTGGCCAAGCTGGTCCATGGCCGCCTGGATATCAGCGCAGATGGTCAGCACGTCGTAAGCCGCTGGATCACGTGGCGCACTGCTCTGGCCATAGCCACGCATTTCCGGGATCAGCACGCGGTAACCGGCATCCGCCAGCGGCGAAATCTGCTGGCGCCAGGAATGCCAGCACTCGGGAAAGCCATGTAGCAACCAGACCGGCCGCCCCGTAGCGGGGCCGGCGCTGTAAAGGCTGAGGTCGATACCGTTGACCTGAAGAAGTTGATGCTCGAGCTGATGCATGTGCGCCTCCAATAATCGAGACCACTATGACAAAGGCGCACCCCGGGGTGCGCCTCTATTTATCTGCCGAATACGGGATCAGCAATTATTGCTGCGCCGTGCTCCAGTCAATCCACTGCAGCTGCCAGGTTGCCAGGATCAGCAAGCCAAAACCGATGCGGTACCAGGCAAACGCCGCATAACTGTGGTTACCAATGAATTTAAGCAGCGCCCGCACGGCAATCATGGCGAAGATAAACGAGGTGACAAAACCAATCGCAAACACCGGCAGATCACTGGATTGGAACAGGTCACGGTATTTGTAGCCGGAGTACACCGCAGCGCCGACCATGGTCGGCATGGCGAGAAAGAAGGAAAACTCGGTTGCAGCCTTGCGCGACAGACCAAACAACAGGCCGCCGATGATCGTCGCGCCGGAGCGTGAGGTACCCGGAATCATTGCCAGGCACTGAGCAAAACCAATCTTCAGCGCATCCTTCCAGGTCATATCATCCACGCTCTCAGCGTGTACCAGATGCTCGCGCCGCTCGGCCCAGAGCATGATCACCCCGCCCACCACCAACGCCAGGGCCACGGTGATCGGGTTGAACAAGTAATGATGGATAAAGTCGGCAAACAGCACACCCAGCGCCACGGCAGGTAGGAAGGCAATCAGCAGATTAGTTGTGAAGCGCCGCGCCTGTGGCTCTTTGGGCAGGCCCAGCGCAATTTCGAGAATCTTGCGTCGGTACTCCCACACCACCGCGAGAATCGCCCCAAGTTGGATAATGATATTGAAGGCCATCGCTCGCTCGCCGCCAAAACCAATCAGGTCGGCGACGATAATCTGGTGCCCGGTACTGGAAATCGGCAGAAACTCGGTAACACCTTCAACGACACCCAGAATCAGTGCCTGTACGGCAACCCAAAGGTCCATCTCCACTCCTAAATGCGTGCTTTATCCGGCACGAACAACAATAAATATGATGATGAACTTGCGAGGGCGTCCGACAAAACCCTCTAGAAAAGGTTCCTCGGGGACAGAAAAAATAATTAAATCACCCACTTAACACGCAACGGTGCAAATCCTAGCAGAGAAGCTGCACATTTAGTGCGAGCCCCACGAAGGCAAGCAAAACGCTCACGCCGAGAGAGCCGATGGAATCGCTCACTTACACTTCGCTTATCTGCTAGCTAGCCTAAGGTCTAACCTAGTCAAAAAACGCTCTTGGCCGATACAGAGGCATACAACAATAAGGGAGACACCCCATGAATAGCCTGCGCAGCCTGCCCATTAACCGTCGCCTATGGCTGATCCTGGTGGTCGCCATCGTCATGCTGATTATTCAGGGCGCATTGTTGCTCAAGCAGATCCACGCCGATCTGTACGCCGCCAAAGCCGAGAAAACTCAACACGTGGTACAGAGCGCCGCCGGCATTCTGCAGCACTATCACGCCCTGGAAGCTGCCGGCAGCATGCCCCGCGAAGAGGCGCAGAAGCAGGCGATGAAAACCATCCGCGGCCTGCGCTACGACGGCCAAGAATACTTCTGGATCAATGACCAGACCCCGGTGATGGTCATGCACCCGACCAACCCCAAACTGGAAGGCCAGAATCTCTCGGGTTTCAAGGACCCTGACGGCAAGGCGCTGTTCAATGAAATGGTCGCCATAAGTAAAAGCCAGGGCGCCGGTCAGGTCGATTACCGCTGGCCAAAACCGGGCGCAAGCGATCCCGTGCCCAAGGTGTCTTACGTGCAATTGTTCCAGCCCTGGGGCTGGATCATCGGCTCTGGCGTTTATGTCGACGATGTACAGGCCGAGTTTCAGGCCCAGGCGCTAAAAGCCATGGTGATCGGCCTGGTGATTGCCGCGCTGGTGGCCCTGCTGATCGTGCTGATCGTACGCAGCATCACCCAGCCGCTGCAGCAAGCCGTCAGTGCCATGGCCAATATCGCCAGCGGCGATGGCGACCTGACGCGCAATCTCGACATCCAAGGCAACGATGAACTGTCTGCCCTGTCCCGGCACTTCAATGCCTTCACCGACAAGCTGCGTCTGGTGATCAAGCAGTCCCTCGATTCTGCCGGCCAACTCGATACTGCTGCGCGCAACCTCGGTCAGGTTTCCGGTCAGGCGCAGCAGCACAGCGAGCAGCAGTCGCAGCAGATGGAGCTGGTCGCCACCGCGATCAATGAAGTGACCTATGGCGTGCAGGATGTGGCGAAGAACGCCGAACATGCCTCATCCGAAGTCCACGCGGCCGAAGAACAAGCCCTGCAAGGCCAACAGAGCATTGAGGCGAGCCTGCGGCAGATCAACGAGCTTTCCGGCACCATCGACCAGGCCGTGGCGGTGATTCAGGCCCTCGCCCAGGAAAGCACGCAAATCGGCAGCGTATTGGAAGTGATCCGCTCGATTGCCGAACAAACCAATCTGCTGGCGCTGAATGCCGCCATCGAAGCCGCCCGCGCAGGCGAGCAAGGCCGTGGCTTTGCCGTGGTGGCCGATGAGGTGCGCCTGCTGGCGCAGCGCACGCAAAAATCCACAGCGGAAATCCAGGTGATGATCGAGCGCCTGCAAGGCAACTCGGAGGCCGCGGTGAAGGTTATTAACGACAGCAGCAAAGCTTCGCAGCTGACCATCGAGCAAGCCAGCCAGGCCGGCGCCAGCCTGACGTTGATCGCCAGTGGGCTGCGCAATCTCACCGGTTTGAATGCTTCCATCGCCAGCGCGACACTGCAACAATCGCACGTGGTCGAAGACATCAACCAGAATGTCACCCAGGCAGCCAGCCTGGCCCATAACAGTGCTTTGGCGGCGCAACAATCCAGTGAGGCCGGGCAACACCTAGGTCAGTTGGCCGAGCAGCTCAACCGGCTGCTTGGACAGTTCAGGGTATGAGAACGCAATGAGCGATATGGAACACCAGGAAGTCGACCTGAGCAAACCGCAGAACCAGGACCTGATCTGGGACCTGGACAGCATTGCCCGGCGCGAGCTGGCGGAACGCTTTATCAAGTTGTTCGAGAACCGCCTGTGCGTGTATTCGGAGTCGACGCGCCAGCTGTACACCAACTACGACCTGCACTTCCCCAGCGATATGGGCCGCAAGATGGTGGTGCTACCCAATCCCTATGCGTTCCACGACACCCTGCATGGCATCGAGTCGCATGCCGTACGTAAAACCGGACTGTGCGTGCTGCCCGGCGTGGTTCTGCGTAAGCCAGGCTTGCTGCTGACCACGATGATCAAGGAAGGCGGCCCTGCGCCGAAAACCATGCCGTTCAAACCGGCGCTGGCGCAGATCATCAGCAACCAGAAGAAGGCCGGCGATATCTTCCTGCCGATCATGATGAAGGGCGACCTGCGCGAGTTCGATCAGCAGATGCCCTATATCCACCTGCACCGCCTGCAGGTCAGTCGCCTGACGCGACTATCGACCTTCGAGCGCGACGACATTCAGCAGTCCATTACGCGTAAGTTGCTTATGCTCTATCGCCAGGCCGACAGCCTTAGCTGCCACTGACTGCCAACCCTGCTCTGCGGACAATAAAAAGCGGGATCAGTTAACTGATCCCGCTTTGTGCTTTAGCCACCAACTGGGTCTTATTGCTGGCTGACCCAGAACACGGCGGTGACGACGACGATCACAATCAAGGCAAAAATGGCCTTGGCATCGACCGCGCTGTCAGCATTATCCGGTTCACTGTGTTCGCTCATGGACTACCCCTCTTGTTGTGTTTATGGGTGAATCGTCTTGTGCAGTTAAGACCAGCATGCCCGCTTACTCAAGCCATAGGGCTATGTTCAATGGCCGTCTTATCTCTTTAAGTTCTTTCCATATACTCAAACATCACTTTTGCGCATAACCCTGAGCTGGTATCTTCCTTCGCCTCCGCCAGGACTGCGCGGCCGTGCGCGCTGATTAGCTGTAAAAAGCCTGATAACAGGACACTACATGTACGTATACGACCAGTACGACCAAAAAATCGTCGAAGATCGCGTCAAGCAGTACCGCGATCAAACCCGCCGTTACCTGGCTGGCGAACTGAGCGGTGAAGAATTCCGCCCGCTGCGCCTGCAGAATGGCCTGTACATCCAGCGCTTTGCGCCCATGCTGCGCGTTGCCGTGCCGTACGGCCTGATGTCGTCTGCACAAGTGCGCATGATGGCCAAGATTGCCCGCGACTACGACAAGGGTTACGCGCACATCAGCACTCGCCAGAACGTCCAGTTCAACTGGCCGGACCTGGAAGATGTGCCCGACATTCTCGCCGAGCTGGCCACCGTGCAGATGCACGCGATCCAGACCAGCGGCAACTGCATCCGTAACACCACCACCGACCAGTTCGCCGGTGTGGCCAAGGATGAAATCATCGACCCACGCCCGTGGTGCGAAATCATCCGTCAGTGGTCGACCTTCCACCCCGAGTTCACCCACCTGCCGCGCAAGTTCAAGATTGCCGTTAATGGTGCAGTGAGCGACCGTGCAGCGATTGAGGTGCACGACATCGGCCTGGAAGCGGTACAGAACGACGCCGGCGAGCTCGGCTTCCGCGTGTCCGTCGGTGGCGGCCTGGGCCGTACCCCGATCGTCGGCAGCTTTATCAACGAATTCCTGCCGTGGCAGCACCTGATCAGTTACCTCGACGCCATCCTGCGTGTGTACAACCGCTATGGCCGCCGTGATAACAAATACAAGGCGCGCATCAAAATTCTGGTCAAGGCCCTTACTCCGGACGTGTTCGCCGAGCGTGTTAACGCCGAATGGGCTCACCTGAAAGATGGCCCCAGCACTCTGACCGAAGCTGAAGTGGCGCGCGTGTCTGCACACTTTATCGACCCAGCCTACAAAGCCTTGGCCGATCAGGACGCCGCCTTGGCTGCACTGGATGCTGAACACCCGGGCTTTGCCCGCTGGCGTCAGCGCAACACCTTCGCCCACAAGAAGCCGGGCTATGTCGCCGTCACCCTGTCGCTCAAGCCGACCGGCGTGGCTCCAGGCGATGTCACCGACAAGCAGCTCGACGTGATCGCCGAACTGGCCGACCGCTACAGCTTTGGCGAAGTGCGCAACAGCCACAACCAGAACATCATCCTGGCGGATGTTGAGCAGGCGCAGCTGTTCACCCTGTGGGGCGAGCTGCGTGAAAACGGTTTCGCCACGCCGAACGTCGGCCTGCTGACCGATATCATCTGCTGCCCGGGCGGCGACTTCTGCTCCCTGGCCAACGCCAAGTCGATCCCGATTGCCGAAGCCATCCAGCGTCGTTTCGACGACCTGGATTACCTGTTCGACATCGGCAATATCGACCTGAACATCTCCGGCTGCATGAACGCCTGCGGTCACCACCACGTCGGCCATATCGGCATCCTCGGGGTGGACAAGAAGGGGCAGGAGTTCTATCAGGTGTCCCTCGGCGGCAGCGCCGGTCGTGACGCCAGCCTGGCGCAGATCCTCGGCCCCTCCTTCGCCGAAGCGGACATGGCCGATGTGATCGACAAGATCGTCAAAGTCTATGTTGAGCGCCGCGATGAAGAAGAGAGTTTCCTCGACACCTTCCGCCGTATTGGTGTCGACCCGTTCAAGGAGCGCGTATATGCAGCGAATCATTAAGAACGGCCAGCTGATCGATGAAAGCTGGCACCTGCTGCCCAAGGACGCCACGCTGGACGGCATTCCCAACTGCGACGACCTGATCGTGCCGCTGGGCCTGTGGGTCGAGCACAGCACCGCGCTCAAGGCCCGTGATGGCGGCCTGGGCGTGTGGCTGGACGCCGGTGAGGAAATCGAGGAAATCGCCGATCAGCTGGATAACTTCCAGGTCATCGCGCTGAACTTCCCGGCCTTTACTGATGGACGCCACACCTCCACCGCCTACCTGCTGCGTAACCGCTACGGCTACAAAGGCGA
>DASRUM010000026.1:0-3515 GCA_035655415.1 Pseudomonas sp. | reverse complement strand
CCTCGAAGCGCTCGGGGTCGATCTGATCGCGGTAGCTCAGGCCGTTGAAGTCCCAGACCACGCCGACTTCCACTTCGCCTTTTTCCAGGGTCTGGATGGTCGGATTGGCCAGCGACAGACGGCCCTGCTTGGCCAGTTCGCCGTAGAACTCCAGGGCCGGTTTGACGTTGCTTTCATCGCAGCCCATGGCGATGGCGGCGGCCAGTACGCCGTTGACCGCCTGCGCGGCGGTGCTGACATCGCCGGCGGAGACTTTATAGGTGCCGGTCTTGAGGTCGGCCCAGGAGCGCGGGATGTCCTTGACCAGCTGCTTGTTGACGATAAAGGCAATGGAACCGGTGTAGGCGAGCATCCAGTGGCCGTCGGTGTCCTTGGCCCAGGCCGGGATCTGCTCCCAGGTGCTCGGTTTGTAGGCTTGGGTAACACCCTGCTGCACGGCGATGGGGCCGAAGGCCGCGCCTACGTCGCCGATATCGGCGGTGGCGTTTTCCTTCTCAGCGGCGAACTTGGCGATTTCCTGGGCCGAGCTCATGTCGGTGTCCATATGCTTCAAGCCATACAGCTTGTTCAGGTCAACCCAGGTGTCCTTCCAGTTGGCCCAGCTGTCCGGCATGCCCACACTGTTCACCGCGCCTTCAGCGCGCGCGGCCTTTTCCAGTGCTTGCAAGTCCGTTTCAGCAGCCATGGCCGAAGTGGCCAGGGCGATGGCTGAGCCCATCAGTGAAGCCAGCAGCAGTTGTTTCATTGGAAACTCCTTTGCGATTGAAGTGCGTGCAGTGAAAAGTTCTGGTCTAGATCAGCAAGACCTAGGCCAATTTAGGCTGGTTAAATGACAGTTTTATGTATGTTGGTCATTTGCCGGCTCAAGCCGGGTTGCACAAACTGGCGCACCACTAGCGTAGACCATGAACAAATTCAGTCATGTATGGCCTGCAGACCAAGTTTTATGAGCTTTTGCTACTGCTGAAAGAAAGTTGTCATGGCGTGGTCATCAAGACTGCTTAAACTTGAAACATGATTTTTACTGCTGCACCCACAGGTTGATGCCCCGGAATGGGGCTGGACTAGTCCAAATATGGAGGTCTTGATGCGCGATGAAGCGCCGCGGGCAGTCACAGCTATATGCCGGGCATTGGAAGAACAGATCGAACACGGCCTGTTGCCGTCGGGCAGTCAGTTGCCGGCCGAGCGCAAGCTCAGCGAGGTATTCGATACCACGCGCATCACCCTGCGTGAGGCGCTGGGCCAGCTTGAGGCTCAGGGGTTGATCTATCGCGAGGAGCGTCGCGGCTGGTTTGTTTCGCCGCCGCGGGTGGCCTACAACCCGCTGGTGCGCAGCCACTTCCACGCTATGGTCGGCGAGCAGGGCCGGGTGCCGGCTACCGAGGTGCTAAGCGCCAAGCTGATTCCGGCCAGCGCCGAGATCTGCCAGCTACTGGCCTTGCCGGCGCTGTCCAGCGTCTATCAGATCCGCCGCGCACGGCGTATCGACGGGCGTCTGGTGCTGTATGTCGAGCACTACCTCAACCCGAATTACTTCGCCGGCATTCTGGATTTCGACCTGACCCGTTCGCTGACCGAGCTGTATGCCAGCGAATACGGCATTCATTACGGCCGGGTGCGTTTCGATATGGTGCCCACGGCGTTGCACAGCGAAGCCGCGTCGGCATTGAAAGTGGCGGTGGGCAGCCCGGCGCTGCGTATCGTGCGGATCAACCGCGACCAGCATGGCCGGTTGATTGATTGCGATCTGGAGTTCTGGCGCCACGACGCTCTGCATGTGAGCGTCGAGGTGCCGGAGTGATTTAGCGACCTGGCGGCCACTCGTCATGGCTAGGCAGCGCTGCGGTTGCCAGCAAGGGTCGGTCGTGGCTGGTCCAGATATGCTGGGCAGGGCGTTCGCCGGGGTCCTGATCCAGCGTTGCCACACGGATGATCACATGGGGCTGGGCAGGTCGTTCAGCCACCAGCTGAGAGCCGCAGACTGAACAGAAATGGCGCAACTTTCCCGGCGAAGACTCATAGCTGGAGAGCTTGTCTTCACCACGCAACCAGCGAAAATCCTCACGCAGCACGCCAGCCGTAGTAGCGAACGGGGCTGCATGAGCTTTCTGGCACGTCAGGCAGTGACAGTGACCAATGGGCTTGTCCAGGCGCGCTACGCTGTAGGCCAGCGCACCGCACAAACAGCTACCCGTCAGCATCAAGGCAGCTCAGCGCTGGCGTAAAACGCGGTCAGCACCTTCACCAGATGCGCGAGATCATGGCTGCCGGCCAGTTCGCGGATCGAGTGCATGGCGAAGGTCGGTAGGCCGATATCCACGGTACGCACGCCCAATTGGCTGGCGGTGATCGGGCCGATGGTCGAGCCGCAACCCATGTCGCTGCGGGTGACGAAGCTTTGCACCGGCACTTCATTTTCCAGGCACAGATGACGGAAGAATCCGGCGGTTTCGCTGTTGGTGGCGTAGCGCTGGTTGCTGTTGATCTTGATCACCGGGCCGGCGTTAAGCTTGGGGCCGTGGTTCTGGTCATGCTTGTCGGCATAGTTAGGGTGTACGCCGTGGGCGTTGTCGGCCGAGACCAGCAGCGAGCGCTGAATGGTGCGCACGAAGGCATCGCCATCCGGCAGCACGCGGCGCAATACCTGTTCGAGCATCGGGCCGTCGGCGCCGCAGGCCGAGCAGGAGCCGACTTCCTCGTGGTCGGTACAGACCAGCACGCAGCTTTCTTCATCCGGCGCGGCCAGCAGCGCCTGTAGCCCGGCGTAGCAGGACAGCAGGTTGTCCAGCCGCGCGCCGGCGATAAAGTCGCCATTCAGGCCTATCACTGCAGCGCTCTGGGTGTCGTAGAAGCTCAGCTCGTAATCGAGCACCGCATCGGCGCTGAAGTCGTGTTGGCGGGCCAGTTGATCGGTGATCAGCGCGCGGAAATCGGCCGGCTCATCGCCGGATAGCTGCGCGAGGATCGGCGGCAGCTCGATCTGCTGGTTGATCGCCCAACCCTGGTTGGCTTCACGGTTGAGGTGAATGGCCAGGTTGGGAATGATCGCAATCGGCTTCTGGAAGTCGATCAGCTGGCTTTCCACCTTGCCGTCGCGGCGGTAGGTCACCCGACCGGCCAGCGACAGGTCGCGGTCGAACCAGGGCGCGAGCAATGCGCCGCCGTAAACCTCAACGCCGAGCTGGAAAAAGCCCTGTTGCTGCAGCTCCGGTTGCGGTTTGACCCGCAGGCACGGGCTGTCGGTGTGTGCGCCGACCAGGCGAATACCGCCTTCCAGCGGCGCGCGTTTGCCTAGCTTGAAGGCGATGATCGAGGAGTCGTTGCGTGTAACGTAATAGCGGCCGCCGGCCTCGGTGTGCCAGCTGGCGCGTTCGTCCAGGTGCTGAAAACCGGCCGCTTCAAGGCGCTGAGCCAGGCTGGCGGTGGCATGAAAAGGGGTTGGCGAGGCCTTGAGGAACTCGATCAGGCCTTGATTCAAATCTTCGCGCATAGGGCACTCCAGACGGCAATCG
>DASRUM010000025.1:0-7065 GCA_035655415.1 Pseudomonas sp. | reverse complement strand
GCCGCGCCGAGCGGACCTACCGATCCAACGGGCCCAACTTCGCCGGTGCCGCCAAGCATTCCGCCTGTCGAAACCGATACAGATCCCGATATGGATAATGGCCGCGACCCTGGCCTGTCCAACGACCCTCAGGCACCGAGACCCGGCACGGACGGTACCAGTACAGGCCAGGGCACGGGTACCGGCACGGGCAATGGCACTGGTAACGACATGGATACCACGCCCCGTAATAATGGCGGCGCCACCAACAACGATGACGCTGGCACCGATACTGGTACCGGTGGTTACGGCGAGCAGTAAGTAAAACTCGCTAGGGCGGCAGGATCATCCTGTCGCCTTATCGAGCACCATTCAGAGCTGCGCGTGCCTATTGTGACCAGAGCGCGACTGCTGGACACTCGGGAGCATTGTTAATCTGCCGAGGAATGCTGCATGAGCGACGCCATCCATTTTCAAGATCAGGTTGTAATCGTCACCGGGGCCGGCGGCGGTCTGGGGCGCGCTCATGCGCTGCTGTTCGCTAAACACGGTGCCAAGGTGGTGGTCAACGATCTGGGCGGCAGCACCCATGGTGAAGGCGCCAACGCTTCGGCGGCCGATAAGGTGGTCGAGGAAATTCGCTCCGCTGGCGGCACCGCAGTGGCCAACCATGACTCGGTGACCGACGGCGAGAAGATCGTGCAGTGCGCCCTGGACACCTTCGGCCGAATCGATGTGGTGGTGAATAACGCAGGCATCCTGCGCGACAAGACCTTCCACAAGATGGAAGATGCCGACTGGGACCTGGTTTACAAGGTTCACGTCGAAGGCGCCTACAAAGTCACTCGTGCCGCCTGGCCGCATATGCGCGAGCAGGGCTATGGCCGCATCATCTTCACCGCGTCCACTTCGGGCATCTACGGCAACTTCGGCCAGTCCAACTACGGCATGGCCAAGCTCGGCCTGTACGGCCTGACCCGCACCCTGGCCATCGAAGGGCGCAAGAACAATATCCTGGTCAACGCCATTGCCCCTACCGGCGGCACGCGCATGACCGAAGGCCTGATCCCGCCGCAGGTGTTTGAGCAGCTCAAGCCCGAGCTGGTCAGCCCGCTGGTGGTGTACCTGGCGAGCAGCGCCTGCGAAGAAACCTCCGGCCTGTTCGAAGTCGGCGGCGGCTGGATGGGCAAAGTGCGTTGGGAACGCAGCCTGGGTGCCGGTTTCGACCCTCGCGAAGGCTACAGCCCGGAAGATGTGGCGGCTAACTTCGCGCAGATTTGCGACTTCGAGGGCGCGGCCCATCCGAAGGACAATATCGAAGCGATGAAAGAGATGATGGCCAACCTGCAGAAGTTCGCCCTCTGATTGCGCCACTCTGGCGGGGAGATCGGTCAGCAGGCTGATTTCCACCGCCCAGGGCTTTAAGGTGAAGGCCGGCTAAATGCCGGCCTTCGGCTTTTTAGCTGTAGGAGTGGGCCATGCCCGCGAAAACCAAAATCGCGGCCATGGGCCGCTCCTACATCGGACACAGTGCGCAGGAGTTCGCCATGAGCGTGACCATCGAAAAAAACGGCCCGGTCACCACCCTGATCATCAACCGCGCCGAGGTGCGCAATGCGGTTGACCGACCGACTGCCGAGGCGCTGGCTGCCGCCTTGCGTGCCTTTGAAGCCGACGAGCAGGCGCGGGTGGCTGTATTGGCCGGGGCGGGCGGGACTTTCTGTGCCGGCGCTGATCTAGGGGCGGTGGTAGAAGGTGCCGAGCGTGCCAATCGTCTGGAAACCGAGGGTGACGGACCGATGGGGCCAAGCCGCATGCAGCTGAGCAAGCCGCTGATTGCCGCCATCGAAGGCCATGCAGTGGCAGGCGGCCTGGAGCTGGCGTTGCTCGCCGATCTGCGGGTGATGGCCAATAACGCGGTGCTCGGGGTGTTTTGCCGACGCTTTGGCGTGCCGCTGATCGACGGTGGCACCGTGCGCTTGCCACGGATTATCGGCCAGGGCCGCGCGCTGGATCTGATTCTCACCGGTCGCCCAGTATTGGCCGAGGAGGCGCTGAGCATGGGTCTGGTCAACCGGGTGGTCGCAGCCGGTAGCGCGTTGGCTGCAGCGCAGCAACTGGCACTGGAGATTGCCGGCTTCCCACAACGCTGCATGCTCGCTGACCGCGTCAGCGCTTATGCGCAGTGGGATCTGCCTTTTGTGCAGGCGCTGGGCAACGAGTTTGCCGGCGGCATGGCGGTGATTGCCAGCGGTGAAACCCAGGCCGGCGCGCAGCGCTTTAAGGATGGCACGGGGCGTCACGGCACATTCTGATTTACGTGTTTACGGCTTACCCGGAATCCCGTATTTGCGTAGGCGCATGGCAATCGCGCTGTGCGAGGTGTGCAGCCGAGTCGCCAGTTGCCGGGTCGAGGGGTGGCTGGGGTAGAGCTTTTCCAGCAGGGCTTTTTCGAACTGGTCCACTGCCGCTTCCAGGCTGCTGACTTCGCCATCGGCCTGCTGCGCGGCCACTGCGGTGCCGGCGATATCCAGATCATCAATCTGCACCAGGTTGCTTTCGCAGATCGCCGCAGCGCGGAAGATTACGTTCTGCAACTGCCGCACATTGCCTGGCCAGCGGTTGCCCAGCAGCGCCGGGTAGGTATCTGGCGTCAGGCGGCAGGGCAGGCGCTGGATCTGCGCGCAGGCTTGCTGCATAAAATGCCGCGCCAGCAGCAGGATGTCCTGGCCGCGTTCGCGCAGCGGCGGCACTTCTAGGTTGAGTACGTTGAGGCGATAGAACAGGTCTTCGCGGAACGCGCCTTCGTTGACCATCTTTTCCAGGTCGCGGTGGGTGGCGCTGAGGATGCGCACATTGACCTTGACCTCGCTCTGCCCGCCGACCCGGCGGAAGCTGCCGTCGCTTAAAAAGCGCAGCAGCTTGGCCTGCAAATAGGGCGACATTTCGCCGATTTCATCGAGAAATACCGTGCCCTGGTTGGCCAGCTCCAGCAGCCCCGGCTTGCCGCCGCGCTGGGCACCGGTAAAGGCGCCTGGTGCGTAGCCGAACAGCTCGCTTTCGGCGAGGTTCTCCGGTAATGCCGCGCAGTTCAATGCAAGGAATGGTGCGGTGCGCCGTGTGCTGATGGCGTGACAGGCACGTGCCACCAGCTCCTTACCGGTGCCGGTTTCACCCTGGATCAGCAGCGGTGCATCCAGAGTGGCGACGCGCTGGGCGCGGGTTTTCAGGTTGCGAATCGGTGCGGAGTCGCCGAGCAGCGAATCGAAACCCTCGGCGTGATCATGGTGCAGCGCCGCCAGGCGTTCGCCGATACGGCTCGGCGCATACAGGCTGAGCAGGCCGCCAGCCAGGTGCCGCGCGCCGCCGTCCACGCTTTCGGTGATCGGTTGCGCATCCAGCAGCAGGGCCTGGCCCTTGAGGGTGACTTCGCGCATCGGCAGGCGGAATTTCTGTTCGAGTAGTTCGGTCTGTAACTGGCTGTCGGCAAACAATTCGCCAATCCCCAGACCCTCGGGCTGCTGGCCGCAGAGTTCGATCAGCGCCGGGTTGGCCAATAGCACGCGGCCCTGGCTGTCGACCGCCAATACCGGGTCGGTCATGGCTGCAAGCAGGGCGTCTAGTTGCAGGTGGCGGCGCTGGCCGGGGAGGATGTCGACTATGGTCACCGCCTGTACGCCGCGCACCTTGAACAGCGCCTCGCGCAGCTCGTCGAGCACTTCGGGGCTCAAGGTCGGCGCGTCGATATAGACGTTGGGCGGCACCATCTCCACCGCATCCAGGTTGAGATTGCGCCCACCGAGCAGCGCCAGCACTTCCTGGGTGATGCCAACGCGATCGATAAAGGTGACGTGAATACGCATGGAACGGGCGGCCGACTTGCTTACAGGTGCGCCAGTATGCCCGGTCTGCTGGGCTTAGTTAATCGAGGGCGGTGAGAAGGCCGTGCTAACTGCATCGTTAACCTGAGCGTAATAGAACATGTGTTTGCTTGATTGATGGCCTCTAGGTCACGCTCCTAAGGTGGCTCCACGACAGCGGAACTCGTGGAGTCTTCAATGACAACAACAATATCCCCACCGCCGCAGTGGTCGCGTCGTCGCGCTGAAAAAGCCCGGCGACTCGATCAGGTGCGCACCCTTGCAGATGGTGTAGTCCTGCCCAGCGACAAGATCGTCGCCGCGCTTGAGGCGTTGATCGCCCCCGGCGATCGGGTGGTGCTCGAAGGCAATAACCAGAAGCAGGCGGATTTTCTCTCCCGCTCTCTGGCCCAGGTCGACCCTGGCCGCTTGCATGACCTGCACATGATAATGCCCAGCGTCAGCCGCGCCGAGCACCTTGATCTGTTTGAGCGGGGCATCGCGCGCAAGCTCGACTTCTCCTTCGCCGGCCCGCAAAGCCTGCGCATCAGCCAGTTACTGGAAGACGGCCTGCTGGAAGTCGGCGCCATCCACACCTACATCGAACTCTATTCGCGCCTGCTGGTCGACCTGATCCCCAACGTCGCCCTGGTCGCCGGATTCCAGGCCGACCGCCACGGCAATATCTACACCGGGCCAAGCACTGAGGACACCCCGGCGCTGGTCGAGCCCGCGGCCTTCAGTGACGGCATCGTGATCTTCCAGGTCAACGAGATCGTCGATGAGCTGCCGCGCGTAGACATTCCCGCCTCCTGGGTGGATTTCGTGGTGGTGGCGGACAAGCCGTTCTATATCGAACCGCTGTTCACCCGCGACCCGCGCCATATCAAGCCGGTGCATGTGCTGATGGCGATGATGGCGATCCGCGGCATCTACGAGAAACACAAGGTGCAGTCGCTCAACCACGGTATCGGCTTCAACACCGCCGCCATCGAGCTGATCCTGCCGACCTACGGCGAGTCCCTTGGCCTCAAGGGCAAGATCTGCCGCAATTGGACGCTCAACCCGCATCCGACGTTGATCCCGGCCATCGAAACCGGTTGGGTCGAGAGCGTGCACTGCTTCGGCACGGAGCTGGGCATGGAGAACTACATCGCCCAGCGACCAGACGTGTTCTTCACCGGCCGTGACGGCTCGATGCGCTCCAACCGGATGATGTGCCAGCTGGCCGGGCAGTACGCGGTGGATCTGTTTATCGGTGCCACCCTGCAGGTGGATGGCGATGGCCATTCTTCCACCGTGACCCGTGGCCGCCTGGCCGGTTTTGGCGGCGCACCGAATATGGGCCACGACCCGCGCGGCCGCCGCCATCCCACGCCAGCCTGGTTGGATATGCGTCCGAGCGAGAGCGAGGCCCCGCTGCTCGAGCGCGGCAAGAAGCTGGTGGTGCAGATGGTCGAGACCTTCCAGGAGGGCGGCAAACCGACCTTCGTCGATCAGCTCGACGCGGTCGAGGTGGCGAAGAAAAGCGGCATGCCGCTGGCGCCGATCATGATCTACGGCGACGACGTCACCCACCTGCTCACCGAAGAGGGCATCGCCTACCTGTACAAGGCGCGCTCGCTGGAAGAGCGCCAGGCGATGATCGCTGCGGTCGCCGGGGTGACCGCCATCGGCCTGCGGCATAACCCGAAAGACACCGAGCGCATGCGCCGCGAAGGGCTGATCGCGCTGCCGGAAGACCTCGGCATTCGTCGTGCCGATGCCAGTCGTGAATTGCTCGCGGCCAAGAGCATCGCCGAACTGGTCGACTGGTCCGGCGGGCTCTACAACCCGCCTGCCAAATTCAGGAGCTGGTGATGAGCGCAGTCAATGCACGACAACAGCCACTGTCGCTGAGCGAGTGTCTGGCTGATCTGGCGGTAGATGCGCTGATCGACGAGGCCGACCTGTCGCCCAAGCCGGGCCTGGTTGACCGCCGTGGCAGCGGTGCGCATACCGACCTGCACCTGGGCTTGATGCACGCCTCGGCGCTGTCGCTATGGCCATGTTTCAAGGCCATGGCTGATGCCGCACTGGAACGCGGGACGATCAACCAGGGGTTACGCGAGGACATCGGTCAGCTCGGCCGCGATGGCGAAGTGGAGATGCTGCGCGTTACCAACGGGGTGAATACCCACCGGGGCGCGATCTGGGCTCTGGGCCTGCTGACGGCCGCCGCTGCGCTGGATAGCACGGCCTTACAGCCGGGCGAAGTGAGCCTGCGTGCCGCGCGGCTGGCCATGCTCAACGACCGCCGCGCTCCGGCCAATGGCGACAGCCATGGTGCTCAGGTCTGTCGGCTGTATGGCGTGCGCGGTGCCCGTGAGGAAGCGCAGCTGGGCTTTCCGGCCGTCACCCAACAGGCCCTGCCGCAGTTGCAACGCAGCCGCGCGGCGGCGGCCGGCGAGCAGAACGCCCGGCTGGATGCCTTGCTCGCGATCATGAGTACCTTGACCGATACCTGTGTGCTCTATCGCGCCGGCCTGGCCGGCCTGAGCAGCATGCAGAGCGGGGCCCGTGCCGTGCTCAAGGCCGGCGGCTGCGCCAGCCTCGAAGGGCGCAGACGCCTGCGTGAACTCGATGACGACATGTTGAGGCTGCGTGCCTCGCCCGGCGGTGCAGCCGATTTGCTCGCAGCGTCTTTATTCCTCGACCGCCTGCAGCCTGCGCTGCAGACGCAGATTGGGAGTGTTTAAGCATGGAAACCCTGACCTTTGAATTTCCCGCTGGGCAACCGAGCCAGAGCCGTGCCCTGGTCGGCTGTGTTGGCTCCGGCGACCTGGAAGTGATGTTCGAGCCCGGTCGCGCCGGCACCCTGACGATTGAGGTGGTGACCTCGGTCAACGGCAGCGCAAGCCGTTGGCAGCAACTGTTCGAGCGCATGTTCCGCGAGCAGCAACTGCCAGCCCTGAACATTTCCATTCATGACTTTGGCGCAACCCCTGGCGTGGTTCGCCTGCGTCTGGAGCAAGGCCTGGAGGAGTTGTCCCATGCATGATGCCAATATCCAGCGCCTGCTTGCGCAGCGCAGTTTTACCGAGCTTGGTGCCCGCCAGCGTGCCCGCGCCTTGCTCGATCCGGGCAGTTTCCGCGAGCTGATCGATCCCTTTGCCAAGCTGGTGTCACCCTGGCTGCCCCAGCAGGGCATCGTGCCCCAGGCCGACGACGGTGTGGTTGTCGGCAA
>DASRUM010000024.1:0-7557 GCA_035655415.1 Pseudomonas sp. | reverse complement strand
ACCGGTGTCGATGACGATATAGGTTCGCCCCTGCCACTTGGCCTCGCCGTACTGGCGATCACGGGTCAGACCAGACAGGTCGCCGACAATCGCGTCACGGGACTTGGTCAAGCGGTTAAACAGGGTGGACTTGCCGACGTTAGGGCGGCCCACCAGGGCAATTACGGGAACCATTAGGCTCTCCACTTCGTTATTTCAGAAAATACAAAAGCCGCTGCAGAGGCAGCGGCCGGAATTCATTGCACTGGCTATGCTGCACAGCCCTAGGTGCTGTGCAGCATAGCCAAAGCGTCAGCGAGCGATCACTTGATGGTTAGCGCCACCAGATTGCCGCCGTTGCCATAGGCATACAGCCAATCACCCACGACCAGCGGACGGGCACGCAGGCCGTCGCTGTCGATCCGCGTACGACCGACAAAACGACCGTCCACCTGGCTGACCAGGTGCAGGTAACCTTCCAGGTCACCGAACGCGATATAGCTGGAGAACACTTCCGGAGCCGACAACTGGCGGCGAGCCAGGGCATCGTTGCTCCACAAGGCCGAAGCCGAACGCTCGTCGATACCTTCAACGGTACCGCTGGCCAGGCTTACGTAAACACTGCCATAACCCTGGGCCACACCGACCGAGCTGGACGCTTCACGCTGCCAGAGGATACGACCGCTTTCCAGATCCAGCGCGGCAACACGGCCCTGGTAGCTTACGGCGTAGAGGGTGCCGGCCGAGAGCAGCAGACCGCCGTCGATATCGACCACACGATCCAGCTCGGAACGGCCCTGCGGAACAGCCACACGCTGTTCCCAGACCGGAATACCGCGCTGAGCATCCAGCGCAATCACCTTGCCGGTGGAAAGGCCAGCAATCGCCAGACGGTTGGTCAGTACCGGGCTGCCAGTGCCGCGCAGGGTAAGTACCGCCGGGGTATTTTCAAAGATCCAACGCTGCTCGCCGGTGTTCATGTCCAGGGCGATCAGGCGGTCATCCTGAGTCTGTACCAGTACCACGTCGCCGTTCAGCGCAGGTGGAGCCAGCACTTCACTGGTCACACGGGCGCGCCACTTCTCTTCACCGTTAGCGGTGTCGAGCGCGATGATCTCGCCTTTCAGCGTGCCCACCACCACCAGGCCATAGCCTGCTGCGACTGCGCCGGAAACCGGCAGTTCCAGGTCAGCTTTCCAGATGACCTTGCCGGTCATGCGGTCCATGGCCACAACCAGGCCTTCGACGTCGGCGGCATAAATCTGCTCACCATCAATCGCCGGTACCAGCATGTTGAAGGACTCGCCCTGACCGTCGCCAATCGAACGACTCCATTCTTTCTGCAGGCTAACCTCTTCCTCAAACTTGGGCAGATCGGCCGGAGGCAGTTCCTTCTTGCTATTGCTGCTGCAACCTACGGCCAGAACGGCCAGGGCCAGCAGTGCGGCATTCTTCCAGCGCATCACGTCACGCATCCCCTTTTGCCAGATCATCCAGCTTCATTTGCAAACCACCGACTGCGGCATCTTCAGAGAGCGCGGTCTTGGCTTTTTCGTAGGCGGCGTGCGCATCGTCGGTACGGCCGAGTTGCACCAGCAGGTCACCTTTGAGTTCTTCACGGCTGGCGGCAAACGCCGGCGCAACCTTGGCATCCAGCAGTTTCAGGGCATCTTCAGCCTTGTCCTGAGCAGCCAGCACGCGCGCCAGGCGCTGACGAGCCAACTCAGCCAAGCTGTCATCAGCCGGCTTGTCGACAATCGCCTGCAGCTCGCTGGCAGCGTCATCCAGCTTGCCCGCTTCGACCGCAACTTTGGCTACAAACAGGCTGCCGTATTGGGCGTAATGGGTACCGGAGAAATCATTCTTCAGCGTGTTGGCCAGCTCGGCGACTTTGCTCGCATCAGGTTTGCCGCTTGGATCCAGCGCAGCTTCCAGCAATTGCTGATACACCAGCGAAGCACCCTGGGACTGATTAGCCTGGTACTTCTGCCAGCCCTGCCAGCCAAACACCACCACCAACGCCAGCGCAACACCGGTCAGTAATGGCATGCCATTGCGCTGCCACCAGTCCTTGATTACCGCCAGTTCTTCATCATCAGTACGCGAAACCACCCCAACACTCCTATTCGCTAAATCACTTAACAGGCGCTCAGGCCTGATCGGCGCAGGTCGCCAGATGGTCGGCCAATGCCGACCACGCAATACTTTGTTGCTCGCCCTGACCGCGCAGCGGCTTGCAACCTACCACTTGCTGGGCCAATTCGTCTTCACCCAAGATCAAGGCGTACAGCGCGCCACTCTTATCGGCCTTCTTGAACTGACTCTTAAAGCTACCAGCCCCGGCATTTACCTGCAGACGCAGGTTCGGCAGCTGATCACGCAGTCGCTCGCTCAAGGTCAGCGCCGCCAGTTCGGCAGGCTCACCGAAAGCGCACAGGTAAACATCGACCGTACGGGCGATTTCAGCCGGTACTTTACCTAGAGTTTCGAGCAACAGCACCAAACGTTCGATGCCCATGGCAAAACCCACGCCAGGCGTCGGCTTGCCGCCCATCTGCTCGACCAGGCCGTCGTAACGGCCACCAGCGCAAACCGTGCCCTGGGAGCCGAGCTGGTCGGTTACCCACTCGAACACGGTCTTGCTGTAGTAATCCAGGCCACGCACCAGCTTGGGATTGATTGCGTAAGGCACACCGGCGGCGTCCAGACGGGCCTTGAGCCCCTCGAAATGCACGCGCGACTCTTCGTCCAGGTAATCTGCCAACTTCGGTGCATTGACCAGCAAAGCCTGGGTTTCCGGCACCTTGCTGTCGAGCACCCGCAGCGGGTTGCTGCCCATACGGCGACGACTGTCTTCATCCAGCTGATCGGCATGGGCAGTCAGGAACTCGACCAGTGCATCACGGTAAACAGCACGCGCGGCGCTGGTGCCGAGGCTATTGAGTTCAAGTTTCACCGCATCACGGATACCCAGCAGGCCCCACAGGCGCCAGGTCAGCACGATCAACTCGGCATCAATATCCGGGCCGTCGATATTGAAGACTTCCACACCAATCTGATGAAACTGACGATAACGGCCTTTCTGCGGACGCTCGTGACGGAACATCGGGCCGATGTACCAGAGCTTCTGGGTCTGCCCACCGCCCGCCAAACCATGCTCAAGCACGGCACGCACGCAAGCGGCGGTACCTTCCGGACGCAGGGTCAGGGAGTCGCCGTTGCGGTCATCGAAGGTGTACATCTCTTTTTCAACGATATCGGTAACTTCACCAATCGAGCGCTTGAACAGCTCGGTGAACTCGACGATAGGCATACGGATCTGCCGATAGCCGTAGCCATCCAGCAGACTGGCCACGGCGCCTTCGAAGTAACGCCAAAGCGGAGTCTGCTCGGGCAGGATATCGTTCATGCCACGAATGGCTTGCAGGGACTTGCTCAATTCAATTCCTTAACGGTGTTAGCTGCGCAGAATCAGAGCGGCGTCAGCTGCGACCTTGTCGGCCGCTTTCTGGCGGATCAGCTTTTCCAGCTCATCGACCAGGTTGTCATTGCCCAGTTTGAGCGCCGGCTTGCCATCGATATAGATCAGGTTGGGCGAGCCACCGGTCAGGCCGATATGGGCTTCCTTGGCTTCGCCAGGGCCATTGACCACACAACCGATCACCGCCACATCCAGCGGCACCAGCAGGTCTTCGACGCGCTGTTCCAGCTCGTTCATGGTTTTCACAACATCGAAGTTCTGCCGCGAGCAGCTCGGACAGGCGATGAAATTGATGCCACGGGAACGCAGGCGCAGCGACTTGAGGATGTCGTAGCCAACCTTGATCTCTTCCACCGGATCGGCAGCCAGGGAGATGCGGATGGTGTCGCCTATGCCTTCAGCCAGCAGCATGCCCAGGCCCACGGCGGACTTGACCGTGCCCGAGCGCAGGCCGCCGGCTTCGGTGATACCCAAGTGCAGCGGCTGCTCGATCTGTTTGGCCAGCAGGCGATAGGCTTCGACGGCCATAAACACGTCGGAGGCTTTTACGCTGACCTTGAAGTCAGGGAAGTTCAGGCGATCCAGGTGCTCGACATGACGCAGCGCAGATTCGACCAACGCGGCCGGAGTCGGCTCGCCGTATTTCTTCTGCAGATCTTTTTCCAGCGAACCGGCGTTTACCCCGATGCGAATCGGAATGCCTTTGTCGCGCGCCGCCTCGACCACCGCGCGCACGCGGTCTTCACGGCCGATATTGCCCGGATTGATACGCAGACAGTCCACGCCGAGTTCAGCCACGCGCAAGGCGATCTGATAATCGAAGTGGATATCGGCCACCAGCGGCACTTTGACCTGCTGCTTGATCTTGCCGAAGGCCTCGGCGGCATCCATATCCGGCACCGAGACACGCACGATGTCTGCGCCGGCATCTTCCAGGCGACGGATTTGCGCCACAGTAGCGGCTACATCATTGGTATCGCTATTGGTCATGCTCTGTACTGCGATGGGCGCATCGCCACCCACCGGCACAGAACCGACCCAGATTTTGCGTGAAATACGGCGTTTGATTGGTGACTCGCAATGCATGTTACTGCCCACCCAACTTCAGACGCGCGGTCTCACCGGAGATAAAGGGCGCCACATCGACCGGATTGCCATTCAGGCTGATCTGCACACCACGGGCATAACCCAGACGCAGTTCCAGCGGAGCCTTGCCGGCCAACTGCAGGCTATCGCCTTTACGTTTGAGTGCGCTGAACAACACCTTGCCATTGGCATCGGTCAGTTGCGTCCAGCAATCGGCAATAAAGGTCAGGCTGACCACTGCCTCGCCTGCGGCAGCTTGCACAGGAGCAGGTGACGCGGGCACAGCGCCAGCAATAACAGGCGCCGCCTCGGCAGGAGCAGCGGACACTGCTGGAGCACTTGCCGTTTCGCCGAGAGCTTGCGGCTGTTCCGCTTGTGGGCCCACGGCTGCTGGTTCGCTGCCGACAGCGCCTGGCAGTTCAGCGGCACCCTCTGACAATGACAGCAACATGGCTTCTGTATCCAGCTGGGCAGCGTCTACCGCCTGGTCTTCCGGTTCATCCAGCGGATGGATTTGCGTGGTGCCATCAGCACCGTCTACTTCAACATGTTCAAGGCTGGTTGAAGCCAGGTCTTCGGCGCGACGCTCGGCTTGCTCTTGCCACCAGAAGAAGCTCAAACCAGCGAGCGCCAGTAACAGAACAAAACTGACCATACGCAGAATACGCTGTGAGTAGCTCACCGGTTCCTCGATACGCCCCAGACTATGCACACTGCTGCCCGCGGCATCGCTGCCGGTGAACTGATCGAACTCCAGCACTAGACGGTTCTGATCAACTTCCAGCAACTTGGCGTAAGCACGCACATAACCACGCGCAAAGGTATGGCCGGGTAGCTTGTCGAAGGCACCTTGTTCGACCTGACTCAAGCGCTGCGGAGTCAAGTTCAGCTGCGCAGCAACCTCGGCAATAGTCCAACCGCGGCTCTCACGAGCCTTGCGCAAAGTCTCACCCGGATTGATACGGGGAACTGCTAGCACTTCTGGATGCGCCGCTTTCATCATTGCTCCGACAGGTATTGCTGATATTCCGGCGTGCCCGGATAAAGCCGCTTCAACTGCAAACCGAGACTCGCGGCATTGTCGCGCTCCTCGAAAATCTTCGCCAAGCGCACGCCCAGCAGAAGGCTGCGGGCATCCGGCTGGGCAAGCGCCGTATAGCTTTCGTAATAGCCACGGGCGGGGACATATTGCTTGTCCTCATAGGACAGCTGCGCCATTTCCATCAGGGCGCGAGGCCGGCGGCTATTCAACCGCAGCGAACGCTCGAAATAGGCCTTGGCCTGCTCACGTTGCTTAAGCTGCAACGAGGTAAGCCCGAGGTTTTCAAACACCCGTGAGCGTTCTGGGTAAAGAGTGTCCTGAGCCGCCTGGGTGTAACGCTCAAATGCCTCCTGATAGCGTTTCTGCTCGAACAGGAAACTGCCGTAATTGTTCAACAAGCGAGCATCATCAGGCCGCTGTGACAGCGCCTTGCGAAAGTGTTCGTCCGCCAGTTTGGGCTCCATTTCCATCTGGAACACCAACGCCAGGGCGGCATGCGCATCGGCACTGGAGGGATCAAGCTCCAGAGCCTTTTTCAGCGGTACCTTGGCGCGCTCCGAGGCCCCGTTCTGCAGATAGCCTATGCCCAGCTGGGTGTAGGCATCACGTGCCTCGTTGCGGCCTTTGTCAGTTTTCATCGGATCGACATTGCCCGTCGACACACAGCCAGCCAAAAGGCCGACGATTAACAACAATAGCGCAGGACGCACGGTCATGGATTTCCTCCCCTCAGGTTCGATTGGCGGCGGAACTCGGCGTTTCGGCCTCGCTACTCAATTCACGCACAGCAATATAGCGCTCACTACGGCGGGTACGGTCCATAACCTGACCGACCAACTGGCCACAAGCCGCGTCTATGTCTTCACCGCGAGTGGTGCGTACGGTGACATTGTGCCCGGCTTTGTGCAGCAGGTCCTGGAAACGGCGAATTGCATTGTTGCTCGGCCGCTCGTACCCGGAGTGGGGGAAGGGATTAAACGGAATCAGGTTGATCTTGCAAGGCACATCTTTGAGAAGTGCGATCATCTCCTCAGCGTGCTCGGTCTTATCGTTTACATCCTTGAGCAGGGTGTATTCGATTGTAAGCACGCGCTTCTCGCCAAGGCGCGAGACATAACGTTTACACGCCGCCAGTAGCATTTCCAGCGGGTACTTCTTGTTGATCGGTACCAACTGGTTGCGCAGCGCATCGTTCGGCGCATGCAACGACAAAGCCAGGGATACATCGATCACTTCGCCGAGCTTGTCGATCATCGGCACCACGCCGGAGGTGGACAGCGTCACCTTGCGTTTGGAGATACCGTAACCGAGGTCATCCATCATGATTTTCATGGCGGCGACGACGTTGTCGAAATTCAGCAGCGGCTCACCCATGCCCATCATCACCACGTTGGTGATGGCACGGTCAATCTTCGCCGGCACGCTGCCGAACGACTTGTTGGCGATCCACACCTGACCGATCACTTCGGCGGCACTCAGATCGCTGTTGAAACCTTGCTTGCCAGTCGAGCAGAAACTGCAATCCAGCGCACAGCCGGCCTGCGACGACACACACAAGGTGCCGCGCGTGCCCTGGGGGATATACACGGTTTCTACGCAACTGCCTGACGCCACTCGCACTACCCACTTGCGCGTGCCATCAGTAGAAATATCTTCGCTGACCACTTCCGGGCCGCGGATTTCAGCACAGGCCTTGAGCTTTTCGCGCAAGACCTTGCTGACGTTACTCATGGCATCGAAATCATCGATGCCAAAGTGGTGAATCCATTTCATCATCTGACCGGCACGGAAACGCTTTTCCCCGATGCGTTCGAAGAATTGTTCCATTTCTGCCTGGGTCAGACCCAGCAGATTGATTTTACCGGTAGCTTCAGTCATGGCTTCACCCTCACCCGATTCGCTTAGCGAATACGTGCGCAAACTTCGGTGGCAGCGAAGAAGTAAGCGATTTCGCGGGCAGCAGAGGCTT
>DASRUM010000023.1:0-86462 GCA_035655415.1 Pseudomonas sp. | reverse complement strand
AAGGTCTCGCCCCATGCTGATCGCCGCCAATAAGGCCGTCTCCATCGACTATACCCTGACTAACGATGCCGGTGAGGTGATCGACAGTTCCGCAGGCGGCGCGCCGCTGGCTTATCTGCACGGTGCCGGCAACATCATCGGCGGCCTGGAAAAAGCCCTGCTGGGCAAGCAAGCCGGCGACGAGCTGGAAGTTGCAGTTGAGCCGGAAGACGCTTACGGCGAATACAGCGCCGAGCTGGTAGCCACCCTCAACCGTTCGATGTTCGAAGGTGTTGATGAGCTGGAAGTCGGCATGCAGTTCCACGCCTCCGGCCCGGACGGCGGCATGCAGATCGTTACCATCCGCGAACTGGAAGGCGACGACGTGATCGTTGACGGCAACCACCCACTGGCTGGCCAGCGCCTGCACTTCAAGGTCAAGGTCATCAGCGTGCGTGATGCCAGCGAAGAAGAAGTCGCTCATGGGCATATTCATGGCGAAGGTGGTCACCATCACTAAGAACCCGTCTCGGATCTGCTGCGCGTCGGCCCTGCGGCGTTAAAAACAGGCTCGGAATGCTCATGTACAACAGTACACTCCGCTTCCTCGCCTGTTTTTGCCTTGCAGGACTCTAGCTCGCGAGATCCGAAACAGATTCTAAGGTGTAGCCTTATGTCATAGCCGCGAGTCGACTTATGGTCGTATCAACCGCTGGCTCGACTGCTAAGCTGCAACAGAAGAAAGGCGCCTTCAGATAGGCGCCTTTTTTGTCCGCTACACGTAACCTGTGTGTTCTCAAGGAGTTAGCCATGAGTGCCTTTCACGACCTCAACCTGCGTGCACTGGATGGCCAAGAGCTGCCGCTGGCACCCTTCAAGGGGCAGGTGGTGTTGGTGGTAAATGTGGCCTCCAAGTGCGGCCTGACGCCGCAGTACGCCGGCCTGGAAAAGCTCTATCAGCAGTACAAGAGTCAGGGCTTCAGTGTGCTGGGTTTGCCGTGCAACCAGTTTGCCGAGCAGGAGCCTGACAGCGAGGAAGCCATTCGCGAGTTTTGCAGCCTCAACTACGGGGTGACCTTCCCGTTGGGCAGCAAGCTTGAGGTGAACGGGCCGGAGCGTCACCCGCTGTACCGTCTGCTGGCGGGCGAGGGCGCCGAGTTCCCTGGTGATATCACCTGGAACTTCGAGAAATTCCTCGTCGGTCACGACGGCCGCGTCCTAGCGCGCTTCTCGCCACGCACCACGCCGGATGATCCGAGCGTCATTCAGGCTATTGAAAAGGCCTTGGGCTAAGGCCATTTGCGCCAAGGCTGCGGACTATCCACCGCAGCCGCTTGTTCAGCACGCGGCATCGCGGCTTAATCGGGCGACCTGCCGAGGATGCCCTGATGAGTCTGTTTCCCGCCGACACCGTAATCTCTCCCGCTACCCCCGCCGCACTACGTGAGCTTATCGAGCGTCGCCGCGCGGTGCGTCGTTTTACCGCCGAAGCGGTTCCCGACGAGGTGGTGCGTGATTGCCTGGAGCTGGCGGTGCTCGCGCCCAATTCCTGCAACCTGCAGCCCTGGAGTTTTCAGGTGATTCGCGACCCGGCGTTGCTGGCCCGTTTGCACCCGGTGTGCATGAGCCAGAACGCCGCCAAGGCGCCGCTGATCATTGCCGTGCTGGCTCGGCCGGACACCTGGAAGCAGGCTTGCCAGAACATCATCGACTACTGGCCGGAGCCGGAAGTGCCGGCGCGGATTCGCAGTTTCTACAGCAAGACCGCACCCTTTCAGTACAACCAGGGCCCATTCGGTCTGCTTGGTTTGTTTAAGCGTCAGCTGCTGCGTGTGGCGGCCTGGCGCAAGCCATTGATGCGCGCGCCCAACAGCCAGGCGCAGATGCGTATCTGGGCGGTGAAATCCACGGCACTGGCGGCGCAGAACCTGATGCTGGCCTTCCAGAGCCATGGCTATGCCACTTGCCCGATGGAAGGCTTTGATGAAGTGCGCCTGCGCAAGACCCTGAGCATCCCGCGTCAGGCGTTGCCGATCATGCTGTTGGCGGTGGGCAAACAGGATGAGAAGGGCGTGTACAACCCACGTCTGCGCTTTCCGCTGGAACAGCACGTCACCTGGCTGTAGCGCCGACGCGCAGCAGATCCTAGTCGGACCCTTACAGTACGCCAGCTTTTTTCCAGGCTAGATAACTGCTCACCAGCTGCGGCCCCAACTCGCTCGGGCGCGCATCGAGCACTGGCACCTTGTTGGCAATCAGGCGTTCGTGCAGGCTAGCGCGGGCATTCAGGTAGTCTAGGGTGCCGCAGTAGTCCAGAGCGCTGGAGAGGTCCTGCACTGGCGTGTGGCGTAGGGTATCCAGCACTTCCTCGCGCAGGCTGGCGACCAGCACGCGATGCTGGCGGCTCAGGCGTCTGACTGCGCCGAGCAGTGCCTGATCATCTTCATCACGCAGGTTGGTTACCAGCACCACCAGTGCGCGGCGACGTTGGCGGCTGAGCAGGTTTTCCACTGCAGCGCTGAAGTCCGCCGGTTGCTGGGTGCTGTGCAGGTCGTACAGCGCATTGAGCAGCACATTCAGCTGTGCCTGGCCTTTGACTGGGGCGAGGAAGCGGTTCTGCTCGCCGGCAAAGGTCGACAGGCCCACCGCATCACCCTGGCGCAGCGCCACGTAGCTGAGCAGCAGGCAGGCGTTGAGGGCGTGGTCGAAGTGCGACAGCTCGCCATCCTGGCTGCGCATGCGCCGACCGCAGTCGAGCAGGAAGATGATCTGTTGGTCACGCTCGTCCTGATATTCGCGGGCAATCGGTGTGCGTTTGCGCGCGGTGGCCTTCCAGTCGATCTGCCGCAGGGTGTCGCCGTCACGGAATTCGCGTAGCTGGTGGAACTCCTGACCCAGACCGCGGCGTTGCTGCTGGCGCACGCCAAGCTGGCTGAGCCAGTCATCCACCGCCATCAATTGCGCGCCATACAGGCGGGCAAAGTCCGGGTAGACGCGGGTTTCTGCAGCCAGCGGCAAATACCGCCGGGCGCGCCACAGGCCCATGGGGCTGGGCAGGCTCACTTCGCATCGGGGAAAGTGAAAGTGCCCGCGCAGCAGCGGGCGCACGCGATAGCTGACCTGGGTCTGTTCGCCGGGGTGCAGGTCGACCTTGAGCGGCAGGTGTTCGAAGGCCATATCGCCAGGCAGATGGTCGAATACCTCCACCTGCTGCGGGCGGTTGTAACTGTGGTGCAGATTCAGCCGCACCTCGCTCCAGCGCCCCAGCGGCAGGTTGCCGGGTAGCTGGCGCTCGATGCGCGGCGACGGCACCTGGCGCAGCAGCAGGGCGTCGACCAACGCGAGACCGAGCAGCACCAGCAGCAGGCCCCAGTAAATTGGGGTAAAGCTGCGCGGCACGGCGATGGCCAGGGCGCTGCAGACGCCCAAGGCAATGCCAAGGGCGAACAGGCCAGCCAGCAGCGCCAGCAGCGCGCGCGAGGGTTTCATGCCGTAGCGCCTTTCGAAGCGGGCTTTTTCAATGTGAGTGTCATAGGCGCGGTGCCGGAACCTGGTCGAGCAGTTGTTGCAGCACCTGATCGACTGACAAGCCTTCGATATCCAGCTCCGGCGACAGCCGCACGCGGTGACGCAACACGGCCAGGGCGCAACCCTTGATGTCATCCGGCAGAACGAAATCGCCGCCGCGCAGCAGGGCACGGGCACGACCACAACGTACCAGGGCAATCGAGGCGCGCGGCCCGGCGCCGATGGCCAGGCCAGGCCAGGTGCGGGTGGCGCGGGCGATGCGTACGGCATAGTCGAGCACCTGCTCGTCAATCGGCAGGTCGCTGGCGATCTTCTGCAGCGCCAGTACGTCGCGGGCCTGCAGCAGTGTGCGCAGCGGGGTGACTTCGAGCATGTCGGCTTTGCTTGAGCGCGCCACCTGGCGAACCATGTTCAGCTCTTCACTCTGCTGGGGATAATCTATGCGCAGCTTGAGCATAAAGCGGTCGAGCTCAGCTTCCGGCAGCGGGTAGGTGCCTTCCTGCTCAATCGGGTTCTGTGTGGCCAGAACCATAAAGGGCAGCGGCACATTCAGGGCGCGGCCTTCCAGGGTGACCTGGCGTTCCTGCATTACTTCCAGCAGCGCGGCTTGGGTCTTGGCCGGGGCGCGGTTGATTTCATCCGCCAGCAGCAGGTTGGTGAATACCGGGCCCTTGCGCAGCTTGAACTGCTCGCTCTGCAGGTCGTACACGGCGTGACCGGTGACGTCGCTTGGCATCAGGTCTGGAGTGAACTGGATGCGCGAGAACTCACCGCCAAAGCAGCGCGCCAGCGCGCGCACCAGCAGGGTTTTGCCGAGGCCGGGAACGCCTTCGACCAGCACATGGCCGCCGGCGATCAGCGCGCTGAGCACATCGTCAATCACCGCCGTCTGGCCAATCAGGGCTTTCTGCAATTCAGCGCGCAGCGCTTGAGCCAACTGGCTGGCGCGTTGACGCTGAGCATTTGGATTGGCCGCAGCGGCTGCCGGGGCAGCTGGCGCTGGTGCCGCAGCAGGGGCCTCGGTGACGGGCTCAGTGGTTACGGCAGCAGGTTCGATTGCGCTTTCCGGTTGTTCTGGTGTGTGCTCGCTCATAGGGCATTCCTGAGGGTTTGCAGGTTGGCGACCTGGCGGGTGAAGTCGGCGGCGGCCAGTCGCTGCTTGGGCAACGGCCGCATGGCTTGGCTGATAACGCTGGAAGGCTGGCGGGTCAGGCGGCTAAGCACCTGCCATTGTTCGGCCACAGCGAGGCGTTCGAAACCGGGGTGACGATGCCGCGCGCGGCGCTGAATGTCCTGTTGCAAGCCTTGCAGCAGGCTGTGCTGGCCGTTGTGGCGCAGGAGGAAATCGGCACTGCCACGCAAATGCTCCTGCAACTGCCGGCGGTTGCGGCTGGCGGGTAATAACAGCGGCCCCTGGCGCATCCCCAAATGCCATAGGCCGAATGCCAGCAACAGCGCCAGGGAGACCAGCGCTTGAGGGAAGTGCTCGAGCAGCAGGCTGAACAGGTTATCGCGGTCGGCGCGATAGAGCAGGGTGACCTGACTGTCCTGGGTCATGTACCAGAGCAGCCAGGCGTTGTCGTATTCGCCGATGCTCTCGGTTTGCCAGATCCAGCTGTCGCTGACCACGCTGATCAAACCATCACCATGGTAGAGCTGCAGTAGGTGGGTGGCCGCGTCGCTGTTGGCCCAGGCGTGAGCGCGGTTCTCGGCATCGTAGAGGTGGAAGTCGGTATCGAAGTTGAAGTAGGCCGGCGCCTGTTCATTTTCCAGATAAAGCTGGGTCAGTTCCGGGTAGGCGTTGCCTTCGTCTGCTGCGGCAGGTGCCTCTTCATCTGGCATGGGCTCGGCTTGCTGCTCGGCGTTGGTCTCGTCCTCGGTTGAGGTTTCTTCATCCGTCGCTTCGCTGGCGTCTTCGTCGAGCTCTTCGCTCTCGTATTGCTGGATGCCCAGGCTGTCGAGCAGCAGGTCGCCGCTTTTGCCTTCTTCTTCATCCCACAGCCGTTCGGCGACAAACAGCAGGTGACCACCCTTGGCGGCCCAGGCCAGCAGGCGTTCGGCCTGCTTGGGCGTCATCCGGTTGCGGTCGCCGAGCAGCAGCAGGGTTTGCCCTGCGCTCGGCAGGTCCTTCATGACTTCCAGGCCATCGGCCCGTTGCACTTGCAGGCCCTGCTTGCGCAGGAAATGCTCGGCGGCCAGGTAAGGATTGGCCTGCGCTTCGGGATCGGGGCCGTGTTCAAGGGTTTCCTGATAGGGCGTGAGCTTGCCCAGCAGGTAGATGGCGAGCAAGCCGAGCACCAACAGTAGGCCGGCACCGAGAAGGAACTGGATGCGCCGGTTCATGCCTGCACCCCTTGTTCGAACAGTCGCCGCCAGGCATTGCACAGGCCCTGCTTGAGCGCAGCTGGCGGTAGGCGATGGCCGTAAGCGAGGTTCTGCCAGTGGCGAGTCAGGGCCTGGCTGAAGTGGCTGAGGTCTTTTTGTTGCAGGGCCTGCACCAGTTGCAGCACTTCGGCTTCGGTGTGCGAGCTTTTCAACGGCAGGCGCTGTTCATGCAGCATGCGGCTGAGCAGGGCGCGGTAGAGCAGGCCGAGGGCAGCGCGTGGCTGTTCATCCCAGAGCCGCTCAACTTCACCGGGAATATCCGCTGGCAGGCTTTGTGGCGCCACTTCCAGGCCGAACAGCTGTTCTGGCGGCTGATAGGTGCGCCCTTGTGGCAGACGCAAGCGCCCGGCAAAGGTGCTCAGCCAGTCGCGGTAGCGCCACAGCAGCCAGGCAATCAGGCTAAACAAAGCAGCCCACAGCAGGACCTCGAAGAACAGCGCCACGGCGTCGACGCTCTTCCACATTTCCGTGAGTTTGAAGAACTTCTCCAGCAGCTCGATCAGGGCCTTGGAGTCTTCTTCGCGGGGCTCCTTGGGTTCGTCGCCGAGGCGCCAGCGGGTGACGGTTTCGCGGTGTTCGAAGGGCGGCTGATCGAGCAGCTGGCTGATGCTCTCCTGCGCTCCCAGGCTGGTCAGCGGTTGTTTGAGCAGGCGTTCAGCTTGCGGCCCAATGGGGTCTTCAATCGGCAGCGGACAGCTGCTTACTGGTGCGGCGGCCATGGCGCTGTTAGGTGCCTGCATTAACAGCACACCGCAGCCCAGCAGCAGGGCATAGGCCACGCCGGTCAGGCGTTGGCGCAAGCGGCGGAATACCAGTTCGATATCCCAGGCTTCCAGGGCGGTGCGGCGGTTCAGGTAGAGGGTGAAGCCGCAGGCCACGTAGATCGGTTCCCAGAGAATCAGCAGCAGGACGTAGATCAGGTTGGACAGGTGTTCCAGCCACAGCCATTCGCCAGAAGCGGCATTGACCAGGCTGTCCCAGGTCCAGTCCAGCTCCATTTGCGCCGGCAGCAGCATGTAAACGAAGCTGATGATGCCGAACCACAGCGCCATCTCCAGGTGCATGCCGACTATCGTCAGCCAGCTGGCGCCGCCGGCATCACGCTGACCGAGGACAATCAGGCGCTGGCTGCGGGCCTTGCCGGACAGACCTTCGAGCTGCTGCACGGGCAGGTCGAAGCTGCGTGTGGGGCTCAGTCGGCGCCAGGTCAGGCTGGCCAGCAGTTGTGGTTTGAGCAGGCCGGGCAGGGCTTTCAGCGCTTGTTTGAGGCTGGGCGTGGAGCCAAACAGGGCGTGCGAGAGGATATACAGCGGCAGGCGCTCATAGGCAGGTTTCAGCCACCAGAAAATCAGCAGGGCGATGCTTGGGTAATCCCACAGCAGCAGGCACAGCAGGGCAAAGATTGGCACGGTCACCAGCGCCCAGCTGGCCATCAGTAGGCCGGCATGCTGTTTGGCCAGCAACACGCCGAGATCGACGGCTTCCCAGGCGCTGCGTGGGCGAATGGCGACGCTGGCATCAGTCAGGCGCATGCACACCTCGGCCAGCCAGCAGCAGA
Organism: Pseudomonas sp.; assembly: GCA_035655415.1. Classification (GTDB taxonomy): domain Bacteria; phylum Pseudomonadota; class Gammaproteobacteria; order Pseudomonadales; family Pseudomonadaceae; genus Aquipseudomonas. Next base: position 79,012 of record DASRUM010000023.1, on the reverse strand, counting down.
TAAGCCAGTACCAGCAGCCAGAGGCCGGCGCCTACCCAGTATTTAACCAAGGGGCTGGCTAGGTCCATGGATGACCAGTAGGCCTCGATAAAGGCCGCCAGCAGCAGAAACACAATGACCCCACCGACCAAGCGCACGCTGCTGCCGGCGGCTACCCGCAAGGCTTCGCCGCGTGGCAGGCGGCCGGGCACCAGCAGCGCCCAGCCGAGTTTCAAACCGGCGGCACCGGCCAGAGCAATGGCGGTCAGCTCGAACGCGCCATGGCCGACTACGAACGACCAGAAGGTTTCGCCATAGCCGATCTGGGTCAAATGGCCGGCTACTGCGCCGATCATCAAACCGTTGAACAGCAGGAAGAACAGGCTGCCCAGGCCAAACAGCAGGCCGCTGGCAAAGGTCTGAAAGGCGATGCCGATGTTGTTCATGATGTAGTAGCCGAACATCATCCAGTCATCGCCGGAGTCGCGTTCGCTAAAGCGGCCGATGCGCCTGGCGTCGGGGTCATACATCTTTTCCATGCCTGCAACCTGGTCGGGTGCCATCACGCCGTAGACCAGGTCGGGAAAGTGATACACCAGGCTGCCCATCAGCAGCAGGCTGCCGAAGAACAGCAGGCTGGCGGCGGCAACAAAGCGCCATTCGGCGCGGACCAAGCGCGGGAACCCGGCGAGGATAAAGCCGAGTAATTGGCCGCCCAATGGGCTGCGGTGGCGATAGAACTGCTGATGGCCGCGCATGGCCAGCAGCTGCAATTGTTCGATCAGGTGGCTGCTGTAGCCACGGCTCTGCGCCAGGGCCAGGTGTTGGCACAGGCTGCGGTAGTTGGCGGCAAAGGCCTTGCATTGTTGGCTGTCGGCCTTGCCACGCTCAAGGGCTTCGAGCTGGGCATTGAAGGCTTGCCAGTCGGCCTGGTGGTGCTGTTCAAACAGGCTCTGTTTCATGTCGGCCCCAACAAGCCACGGGCAATACCGTGGATCTGCTGTTCGGCCTGCTCGGGTGGCACCTGCAAAGGTTCGGCAAGAATACTCGCCAGCTCCTGGCGTCGCGCGCTGGATAGGCTCTGCGCGCGTTCGGCAAAACTGAGCAGGGCGCGTTGTTCATTCAGACTCATGCTAAACGGTGCGCGCAGCGCTTCAGCTTGCGGTAGTTCGGGGGCGGCCGGGGCGTTATCGCGATACACCACCAGGGTGCCGGCGGCGATATCGCCCAGGCGCTTGAACGCCGGGTGATTCAGGCAACTGAGAATGCCCAGGGTGTAGCCAAACGGCAGGATGTCGACGAAACGCAGCAGGTTGCGGGTCAGCGAGGCGGCCCAACCAATCGGTGTGCCGTCATCATGAATCACTCGCAGGCCCATCATCTGCTTGCCGGGTGAACGGCCCTGGTTGAGCACTTCAAACAGCACCATGTACCACCAGGTCACGAGAAACAGCAGGATGGTGCTCAGGCCCATACCGAACTGGCCGAGCAGGGCGAGCACGGCAAACAATGCGCCGAGCAGCGCACCGCGAATCAGCAGGTCGATGCTGAATGCCAGGGCGCGCGGCACTACACCGGCCGGGCGCAGGATCAGGTCGATGCCTTCCGGTGTTTCCACCTTATAGCGAGTATCCAGCAGCGGGCGAGCGGCGACTGAAGCAGGGGTTGGCGTGGGCGACATCGGCAGACTGCGTCGAGGAAAGCCCGATGCTAGCCAGCAGCAGGCAGGGAAGCAACCGGCTCAGTGATCTGAACCGGCGCAGCGGGCTATTTAGTGAGGGTTTATTGCGGTGCTGGCAGTACGCCGAAAATGGTGCGATAGAGCACGCCCATGGCGATGACAAACAACGGAATGGTCCAGACCAGACCGATACCCAGCGGGATTGCGCTGACGAGCGTGATCAAGCCAAGTAGCAGAAACAGGCCAAAAACCTTGAACCAGTGCTGCGTAATCGCCTTGCGCGAGGCTTCCAGGGCTTGCCATGGCGTAAGACCGCGCTCAACCACCAGCGGGATGGCCAACATATAGGCGATAGCCAGGTAAAGGCCTGGGATGATCAGCAGGAACATGCCGAGGTAGATCAGCAGCATGCTGATAATGGCGGTAATCACCAGCGGCACGGTGCGGCCGAAGTGGCTGAAGATGTCGTTGAAGCTGATCGGTTGGTCGGCGGCGCGACGGATACCGATCATATTGATCCCGGCCATAAAGGGGTAGGCCAGGGCCGAGGCCAGAATGCCGATTACCAGTTCGGCCACGACCGCGAGCATTGGGCTGTCGCTGACCACACCCAACAGGCCGAAAAAGCCGCCAATCAGGAAGGACGCTGCGAGCAGCACGGCGTAGAACACCAGAAAACCGCCGATGATGATGCCTTTGGTGCCTTTTACCCGTTGCCAGGCTTCGCTGAGCAGGTCACTGATGTTGAAGTCGTAGCCACGACTCAGCGCTTCTTCGATGCTCGGCACCTGGCTGTCGCGCGGCGCTTCCTGCAGTGCGCTGGCTGGGGCTGCGTAGGGATTGCTGGGGCTGATATCACTCATGGGGCGTCCTTGTGCAGAGTGGTTTTAGAACCCCCACTTTAGTCGCCGCCAGTGCGCCCTACAAGGCGCAGGCACCGCGTAAGACGTGCGCTGGCGCAAGGTTCTGCACTTGTCTGCGTGATGCTCGCAGGGTGGTAGACTGCCTGCGCCTCAGCATCAGGACATGACAGTGACTTCCAGCCTTTTTTGGTACGACTACGAAACCACCGGCATCGACCCGCGGCGCGACCGGCCGCTGCAGGTCGCGGGGATTCGCACCGATGAAGACCTCAATGAAATCGCGGAGCCGCTGAATATCTACTGCCAGCCCAGCGACGATATCCTGCCGCATCCGGCAGCCTGCCTGGTGACCGGGATTACCCCAAGCACGCTGGCGCAGCATGGCCTGGATGAAGCCGAGTTTATGAGCCGTGTGCATGCCGAGCTGTCGCAGCCCGGCACGTGTGGGGTGGGTTACAACAGCCTGCGGTTTGATGATGAAGTGACGCGCTACAGCCTGTATCGCAACTTCTTCGACCCCTATGCCCGTGAATGGCAGGGCGGCAACAGCCGTTGGGATCTGATCGATCTGGTGCGTACGGCCTATGCATTGCGCCCTGAAGGGATTGTCTGGCCGGAAGAAGACGGCCGCGTGACCCTCAAGCTGGAGCGCCTGACTGCGGCCAATGGCATTGAGCACGGGCAGGCCCACGACGCGCTATCCGATGTGCGGGCCACCATCGCCTTGGCGCGCCTGCTGCGCATCAAACAGCGCAAACTCTATGACTACCTCTATCAACTGCGCAGCAAACAGCGTGTGCAGGACCAAATACGTCTGCTACAACCCGTGGTGCATATATCAGGGCGTTACGCCGGGGCGCGGCATTACCTGGCTGTTGTATTGCCGCTGGCCTGGCACCCGCGCAACCGCAATGCGCTGATCGTCTGTGATCTGCAGGCTGATATAGCGCCGCTGCTCAATGAATCCGCTGAGACATTGCGCACGCGCCTCTACACCCGCCGCGATCAATTGGCCGAGGGTGAGTTGCCGGTACCGCTGAAGTTATTGCATATCAATCGTTGCCCGGTTGTTGCGCCGATGAATGTATTGCGCGAGGAAGATATTCAGCGCCTGCAACTCGATGTGCCGGCTTATCAGGCGCAGGCCGAACAATTGCGTATTAATCCTGGGCTGTGGCAGGACAAACTTGCCCAGGTTTATGCCGAGGAGCAGTTCGCCGCCAATCAAGACCCTGAGCAGCAGCTATACGATGGATTTATTGGTGATCGTGATCGCCGACTGTGCGAACAGGTTCGGCGTGCCGAGCCGCAGCGTTTGGCCGAAGCAGTTTGGCCATTTGATGATGGGCGTTTACCGGAGCTGTTGTTTCGTTATCGTGCGCGTAACTTTGCTGCGACGCTGAGTGCTGAAGAGCAACAGCGTTGGTGGACATTCTGCCAACAGCGTTTGAGCCAGCCCGAATATGGTGCACCGAACACGCTAGAACAATTCAGCCAGGCACTTGCCGCGGCACTGCCTGATCTTGGCGCGGAGCAGCAAGCTATCTTGCTTGAGTGGAGTGATTATGCAGAACAGTTGCGCCAGCGCTATGCCCTGTAATCCATAAGGTAAGTGCCAGCGGCTCTGCTGAAACAGCGCCCATAAAAAACGCCAGCAGCGCTGGCGTTTTTAGTTAAAGCGGGTGTTGCGTATGCGACAGGCTTAGCCCAGCAGGGTTGCCCAGCCTTCAACGACGTCACCGCCCCACTTGGCTTTCCACTCTTTCAGAGTTTTGTGGTTGCCGCCTTTGGTTTCGATAACTTCACCGGTGTTCGGGTTTTTGTACTGCTTAACTTTACGTGCGCGCTTGGTGCCGGTGGTTTTGGTCGCGCGGGTGACTTTGCTGCCTTTAGCGTCCGGGTCGAGCATGGCAATAATGTCGCGCAGCGACTTCTGGTATTCACCCATCAGTGCGCGCAGTTTGCCTTCGAATTCCAATTCTTTTTTCAGTTTGTCGTCTTGCGACAGATTTTTCAGGCGATCTTGCAGTTCTTTGATGGCTTCTTCGGTGGCGCTGTATTCGTTGATCAACGACATGTGGGGGTACCTGTATTCGGGATTGGTGATTTAGTGATAGCAATAGTAGTCAGGCACTTTTCACAAGTAAACCGCTTTGTCGGTATTTTTTATGAATTGTATTGTTAAGTAACTTATCGAGGGCGTTATCTGTTGTGCGTGCCTAGTTATTCATCTGTTATTGCGGTGGTGTTTGCTCAAAGGGCGTTGCTGCAATTCATCGGGTTTGCGCCATGGCTGTGTTGGCTGGGTTGTTTGAGTACTGCAGTTTTCCCCGGCTGTGACTAGAATGGCCGACTTTAATCTGAGCGCTGGAGTCGTTGATGCGTACTTTTCGATTGGTCATCGCCTGTCCGGACCGGGTTGGGATCGTGGCCAAGGTCAGTAACTTTCTGGCCACCTATAACGGCTGGATTACCGAAGCGAGCCATCACTCGGATAACCAGAGTGGTTGGTTCTTTATGCGTCACGAGATCCGCGCCGACTCGCTGCCATTTGATCTGGAGGGGTTCCGCCAGGCCTTTGCGCCGATTGCCCGTGAGTTTTCCATGGAGTGGCGGGTGACCGATTCGGCGGTGAAGAAGCGCGTGGTGCTGATGGCCAGTCGCGAATCGCACTGCCTGGCTGATTTGCTGCACCGCTGGCACAGCGATGAACTGGATTGCGATATCCCCTGCGTGATTTCCAACCACGACGATCTGCGCAGCATGGTCGAGTGGCATGACATTCCGTATTTCCATGTGCCGGTCAATGCGCAGGATAAACAGTCGGCATTTGATGAGGTGGCGCGCCTGGTGAAAGCCCATGCCGCTGACGTGATCGTGTTGGCGCGTTATATGCAGATTCTGCCTGCGCCACTCTGCGCTGAATTTTCTCAGCGGGTGATCAATATTCATCACAGCTTTCTGCCGTCTTTTGTCGGGGCCAAGCCGTATCACCAAGCGTCGCTGCGTGGGGTCAAACTGATTGGCGCGACCTCGCACTACGTGACCGAGGAGTTGGATGCGGGGCCGATCATCGAGCAGGACGTGGTGCGCGTCAGTCACCGCGACAGTATCGAAGAGATGGTGCGTCTGGGTAAGGACGTAGAGAAGATGGTGCTGTCGCGTGGTCTACGCTATCACTTAGAGGACCGAGTGCTGGTGCACGATAACAAGACAGTGGTGTTCGACTGAGGCGCAGGTGGCGGTTCGGTTCAGTACAGACAGAGGGATTTACTGATGCTCAAGTCAATCAAAGTACGTGACTACATGACCCGCAATCTGGTGACTTTCCGTCCTGAAATGAATCTGTTCACCGCCATCAATCGTTTGCTTGAACACCGTATCTCGGGTGCGCCGGTGGTCGATGGGCAAGGTCACCTGGTGGGTTTGTTGTCGGAGGGTGATTGCTTGCGCGGCATCCTCTCTGGCGCTTATTACGAGTCGGCGGGCGGCGATGTCAGCGCTTATATGACCACCGAGGTGGAAGTGATTTCGCCTGAGGCGGATATCATCGAAATCTCCGAGCGTTTTCTGCGCGGGCGGCGTCGGCGCTTGCCGGTGGTCGAAGAAGGCCGCCTGATCGGGCAGGTCAGCCGCAGCGATGTGCTGCGTGCGGTCAAGGAGTTCGCTCAGCATGATGAAGGGCGTCTGGCGCTTAGCTGAAGCTCCGCAACGCGCCCTGGAGGTGTTATGACTGATCCGCTTGCGCGTGGAACATCCAGCGCGCCGCCTGTGCTCGGTGAGGGTTGTACGCAGCGCTATGACCCAGAGGCGTTGACCGCCGAGGACGGCACCGAATTTACCGATGCCGCTGAGTTATGGCGGCAATTGCAGCAGGACGAACAGCCTGCAACGAACAGCGACAAGCAGAAATAGAAACGGGGCGCTCAGTGAGCGCACCGTTTGTTTGTATGGCCTGCCATCCATGGCGGCCACCCTTGCGGGCCGTCGCTACGCGACGTTAAAAATGGCTCCCAGCTTTTTTACGCACTTGTTAAATGCGGAAGCTGTCGACCAGTTGCTTGAGTCGACTGGCCTGCTGCTCCAGATCACCGCAGGCGCGCAGGGTGGCATTGAGGTTTTCCACGCCTTCCTGGTTAAGGGTGTTGATTTCGGTGATGTCGACGTTGAGCGATTCGATTACCGAGGTCTGTTCCTCGGTGGCGGTGGCCACCGACTGGTTCATACCGTCAATCTCGCCGATGCGTTCGGTCACGCTGCTCAGGCGCGCGCCGGCCTGGTTGGCAATCTCAACGCTCTCTTCGCTGTAGCGCTGGCTTTCGGTCATGGTTGTGACCGACTCGCGTGAGCCGACTTGCAGCTCCTCGATCATCTTCTCGATTTCTTGCGCCGACTCTTGAGTGCGGTGGGCCAGGTTGCGTACTTCATCGGCGACCACGGCGAAGCCACGGCCGGCTTCGCCAGCGCGCGCCGCTTCGATGGCCGCGTTGAGTGCGAGCAAATTAGTTTGCTGGGAGATACTTTTGATCACCTCAAGAATTTGCCCGATGTTTACCGTTTTGCTGTTGAGGGTTTCGATATTGCTGCAGGAAGCGCTGATCTTGCCGGACAGTTCATTCATCGCCTGGATGGTTTTTTCCACCACCTGGCGGCCGTCTTCGGCCAGATGACGCGCATCAGAGGCCTGATTCGAAGCGTCGGCAGCGTTGCGCGCAATCTCCTGAGCAGCAGCGCCCAGTTCGTTGATCGCTGCGGCGACGCTGTTGGTACGGCTGGCCTGCTCGTCGGAGTTGATCATCGACGAGTTGGAGGCGCCGACCACCAATTTGGCCACTTCATTGACCTGGCTGGTGGCCGATGACACTTCGCGGATCGAACTGTGGATACGTTCGACGAACTGGTTGAATGCGCTGGCCAGGCGACCGAACTCGTCGTTGGACACAATGCTCAGGCGCTTTGTCAGGTCACCTTCGCCTTGGGCGATGTCCTCCATGGCTTTACCCATTACATTCAGCGGTTGCATCAGCACGCTGATCAGCATGCTGAGCAACAGCATGATCAGCACTACCGCGATGATGGTGGCGACGATTGCCGAGGCGCGGAACTCGCTGAGCATCGAATAGGCCTTGGCCTTGTCGATGGACAGGCCGACGTACCACTTGACCGACGGCAGTCCCTCGATTGGCGCGAAGGTGAGAATGCGGGTTTGGCCGTCGACCTCTGCCTCACTGAAATCACTGCTGATGGGGGGCGTGTTTTCAGGGTAGATGTCCTTGAGGCTCTTCATCGCCAGACTCTCGTCGGGATGGACCAGGATCTTGCCGTCAGCACTGACCAGGAAGGCGTAGCCAAGACCATCAAAATTCAGGGAGTTGATGATCTTGACCAGCACTTGTAGGTTGAGATCGCCGCCCACGACACCGACCGGTGAAATTGGGGTGGCGATGGTCATGATTGGTACGTTGGTGGCTGCGTCGATATATGGCTCAGTGAGGGTGGTGCCGCCTGCAGCCTGGGCATCCTTGTACCAGGGGCGTGCACGCGGGTCATAGCCGTCCGGCATCTTGGCATCGGGGCGCATGGTGAAAGCGCCTTCGGCAGTGCCCAGGTAGGTGAAAGCGAATGTCGAGAGCAGCGCCTTCTGCTCGATCAGGCTGATCACGCGCGACGGCGAGGGGTCGCTTTGTATCGTCTGAGCGGCACTTTCCACCAGCAAAATGCGCCCGGAGAGCCAGTTCTGTATGTTATTGGCTGTCACACTGCCCATTTCGCTCAGGTAACTCTCAAGATCATCGCGGATGGCGTTACGTTGCAGGTAATCGTTGTACAGGGTGAACAGCGAGAAGGCGGCGATCACCACCAACGAGGCGGCGAGCAGAATCTTATGGCTGAACTTCAGGTTGTTGGTCATGGCTTCTTGCGTCCGGTAAGTTCTGGCATCAGTCTTGTGCTGATGTAAGGCAGTGGCTGCCGCAGGGCATGCGGCATGCTGACTATGTCGGCTTAGTTGAAGTAAAGCTTTAACCATGGAGATAACAAGATGATGCAAACCGATCAGTTTGTTGTGGGGGCCGGTCTTGATGGCTTGCCGGTGGGGCAGGCGTTGCGTCTGGCCAACCGTCACGGACTGATTGCCGGCGCTACGGGTACTGGTAAAACGGTGACTCTGCAGCGCTTGATCGAAACCTTCAGCGATGCCGGCGTGGCGGTGTTTGCCGCTGATGTAAAGGGTGATCTCTGCGGTCTGGGTGCTGCCGGCGCACCGCAAGGCAAAGTGGCTGAGCGTATCGCCAGCATGCCCTGGCTCAATCACCAGCCAATGGCCTACCCGCTAACCCTGTGGGATGTGCATGGCAAGAGCGGCCATCCACTGCGTACCACGCTCAGTGAGATGGGGCCTTTGCTACTCGGCGCGCTGCTGGAACTGACCGACAGTCAGCAAGCCGCACTTTATGCCGCATTCAAGGTGGCGGATCGCGAAGGTTTGCTGCTGCTTGACCTGAAAGATCTCAGGGCGCTGTTGGCGCACCTGAAAAGCCACCCCGAGGTGCTCGGCGAAGACAGCGCGCTGTTTACCAATACCTCATCGCAAGCCTTGCTGCGCAAATTGGCCGGTCTGGAACAGCAGGGAGCCGAGGCGCTGTTTGGCGAACCGGCCCTGCAGCTGGAAGACATTCTGCATCCGGACCGCGATGGTCGTGGGCGCATTCACCTGCTCGACGCCAGCCGTTTGGTGCATGAAGCGCCGAAGGTTTATGCAACCTTCCTGCTCTGGCTGCTGGCCGAGTTATTCGAGCAGCTGCCGGAACGTGGCGACGCTGACAAACCTCTGCTGGCGCTGTTCTTCGACGAAGCGCATCTGCTGTTTGCCGACACTCCCAAGGCCTTGCAAGAACGCCTGGAGCAGGTGGTGCGACTGATCCGCTCGAAGGGGGTTGGCGTGTATTTCGTCACCCAATCGCCAGGCGATTTGCCGGACGATGTGCTGGCGCAGCTGGGCCTGCGTATCCAGCATGGCTTGCGCGCTTTTACCGCCAAAGAGCAAAAGTCGCTGCGTGCGGTGGCCGATGGCTTCCGGCCGAATCCGGCTATCGACACGTTGACGGTACTTACTGAGCTGGGTATCGGCGAAGCCTTGGTTGGTACGTTGGAGGCCAAAGGCACGCCGGCCATGGTGCAGCGTGTAGCCGTTGCGCCGCCGCAGTCACGTATCGGGCCGCTGAGTGAAGCCGAGCGTGCGGCCTTGATTCAGCAGTCGCCGTTGCGTGGCCGCTACGACAAGCCAATCGATCGTGAGTCCGCCTATGAATTGCTGACCGCCCGCGCCGAGCAGGCCGCGCAACAAGCAGAGCAAAGCAAACCGAGCGCTGCGAGCAAGAAAGCCGAGGCCGGCGGGATTGCCGGTGCTGCTGGCGAGCTGCTTGGCGGCCTGGCCAGTCAGGTGATGAAAACAGCCATGCGCCAGGCGGCCAATCAGATCGGCCGGCAACTGGTACGCGGTCTGCTGGGTTCGCTGATGGGAGGCAAGGGGCGCTGAGTCAGTGGCCATCCCGCTCAGGGATGGCCAGTTGATCTGGCGGCAGGGCGGCGAGCGTCAGCCAGAGGCCTCGTCGGCCTTGCTTTGCAGCTCTTTTTCGATTTTCACCAGCTCTTTTTCAAACGCTTGGTCGAGAAGGTTAGCCTTCTTGCGCCACGGCTTGCGCTCGGGGTCCGGTTGAGCGGCGTAGGTAATCACTTCCCCGCCGTATACATCCTTGTAACGCTGCGCCTGGCGCTCGAGTTCGGCGCGCAGTTCGTCTTTCGTCACGTAGTTACCCATGGTCTTGAACAGAATATTGGCTGGATGCCAGGCATATGGCCCGAGCACCTGAGACGGCCAAGCAGTTTTGGCCTGCGCATTTATAAACGCTGCGAATAGTTTCAAGGACTATTAGCGCGCGAGTGTGCCCTTTAATTGTGCTTTACCTGAGCGAATTGTCAGGTTTGTTAAAGGGCTGATTTTGCTGCGCCGGGCAATTATGGCGAAGCCAAGTTAAATGTCCAGCTTGCTTAATTGGCAGGCTGTAGACCATAGCGTTTCAGGATGGTTGCAAGCTGACCGTTATGACGCAGTGTGCTCAGCCCGCGATTGAATGCCTGAAACTGCGCTAGGGTGACTTTTTTGCGGGAAAACCCAATGCCATATGAAATTGACGCCAAATGGCCGGCGTGACGCAGTGCGTACAGATATTCATGTTCGATCAAGTGGCGAGCAACATCGCGGTTAAGCACCACTACGGCTTGTTCACCAAAACGTCCGGCATTGAGCATCAATAATAGGCGATGGTTATTGGTCACCATTTTGACCTCAACGTTCGGAGTGTTCTTCAGGCTTTCCTGCAGCACGAATGAGGTGCCAGATGGGCCATACACACCGATCAGGCGGCCGCGCAAATCGTCTGGCTGGCTGTAGTGGAAGTTGCTGCTGCGCAGGGTGTAGAAGTCGTAGCCGGAGGTCACCAACATGGGAGTAATAAAAAATGCCTGCTCCCGCGCGGGTGATTGAATAACGGTAAAAATCCCATCCACTTCGCCATCTTCGGCTTGCTGCAGGGCGCGGCGCCAGGGCAATACTTCAATTTGGCAGCGCCACTGCAAGATCAGACAGGTGGCGTCGACTATTTCCGGTAGGGCGCCGCTGGCAATTGCTCCGCGTGAATAACTGAAGGGCGGGAACTCTTCGGTTACAAAGTGCAGCTCTTCAGCCACAGAAGTGCTAACCCAGAGCAAACTCGCCAATGCGCACAATGCATTGCGTATCAACACGACATAATCCTTTAGTTGCGATGAATGCTCACAGGCGCTGCATTAACTGAGGTGCGCTTAGTGGTTCGCATTATTAGCCTTGTGTAAGCGTATTTGCCTAGTGCCTGCTTGCGCCTATCTGAGTGCGTGGTGGGTTTTGCTGAAAACGCCTTGCTATTTCAACGGCGCACCTTACTGCTCGGTAACACCTTGCAAACTCTATGCAATTGAGGAAACTCCCGCGCCTCCCTACATTTGCGCACCCACCGCTAAGCCTCGCCTGAAGGTTAATCAGTCGGGTGATCAATCAACGCGGCGGCCATTGGGTCGTGGCACAACAGGCCGGTAGAGGCTGTGTATGGAGAACATGATGCGTAAGTCGATGCAAATGGGTGCCCTGGGTCTGGTGCTGATTGGCCTGTTCGGTTGCGAGGCGGCTGAGCAATCGGCGCAGAAACTTGCCGAGAAAGCCGAGCAGGCAGTTGTGGACGTCGCCCGCGAAGCGGTTGATGAGACCGTGAAAGAGCTCAACAAGCAGGTGGACGAGGTGCAGCAGTCGACCAATGAGTGGCTGGGCAAACCCGCTGAAGATGCTGAACAGACTGAGCCGCAACAACCCGAGCAGCCAAAGGCCGAGCCGAATGACCAGGCTGCTACGAAGTCTATCGAGGCCTGAGTGCTGTCGAACGTCCAGATTTACCTCGGCGGCAGCGCTTGATAGTGCAGGCTGAAGGACAGCTGGCAGGTTTCTCCCTGCCGTAACAGGCGCAGACCCGGTTGCCCCGGTAAGTGATGGGCGTTGACCGGATGGCTGACCGGCTCGAAGCAGAAGAAATCCTGCCCAGTCGGGGTGTAGAGGATGAAATAGTCGGTGCCCTGGCTGCGGCAGTGCAGCTGATAGCCGGCGTCTTGCTGAATAATCTCGCAGCTGCCATCCCAGCCGGTAAAGACGTTGTCGATCTGCTCGGCGGGCAAGGGTTGAGCTTCGGCGAAGTTCCAGTCAGCCGGCAATGGCGCCAACTCGCTGGATAGGCGCGCCTGATCGCATTGCCAGAATTGCTGCGCCACGGCGCGCAGGCGGGTGTGTGCGGTACGCGGGAAATACGGATGCCAGCCCAGACCATGCCAGGCCGCGCGTGAGTCCAGGTGGGTGACCTGCAAGTGCATCTGCAGGCAGCCGTCATGCAGGCGAAAGCGCTGCTGCGCGCGGTAGGCAAAAGGCACAACGCTTTCCAACTGCAGACAGACTTCGCCCGCGCTCTGTTCGATCACCTGCCAGGGCTGCTGCCAGGCGCTGCCGTGGATCGGCAGCGGGTCGTTGGGGCTGTTGGCTGGCAGGGCAAACCAGCCGTCCGGGCTGCTGAAGCCGCCCTGGCCGATGCGGTTGGACCAGGGTGCCAGCGGGTAACAGGCCAGGCGGCGTGGGCTACCGGCATCCAGGGCCTGTTGATCACTCGGGCGCAGCAGCGCGTGACCGTTGGCGCGCAGGGTCCAGTTGACGATGCTGCCGCCCAGTTCTGGGGCCAGAGTCAGGCGCGTCAGGCGGTCTTCAAGGGTCAGCAGTTTGATCGTCATCGCGCGCGTGCTCGTAGAGAAGATTCGCCGTGGTTCATCAGTGGGCCTTTGTGCTGGAATTTCCATTCAAGGAGTGTGTCATCGTACAACCGCCTGGGCTATGATTGCGTTTTAGCCTTCAGCCGAGAAAGACCGTCGATATGGATACTCCGAACACCCCGCCACGTGCCCGCAGAAAGCACCGCAGCCTGGCTCAGGAGCTGGTGACCGAGCTGTCTCAGCGCATCCGTGACGGGGTGATCAAACGCGGTGATAAATTGCCTACCGAGTCGGCGATCATGGAAGAGCAGGGCGTCAGTCGCACCGTGGTGCGTGAAGCCCTGTCGCGGCTGCAGGCTTCCGGTCTGGTCGAGACCCGCCATGGCATCGGCACCTTTGTGCTGGATACGCCGAGCCCCAGCGGTTTTCGTATTGATCCTGCGACCATCGTCACCCTGCGCGATGTGCTGGCGATTCTTGAACTGCGCATCAGCCTGGAAGTTGAATCGGCCGGCTTGGCGGCGCAGCGCCGTAGCGCCGAGCAACTGGCGTCCATGCGCGAGGTGCTGGATGTGTTGTATCAGAGCGTGTCGCAGGCGGGCGATGCGGTGGCCTCGGATTTTCAGTTCCACCTGCTGATTGCCGAGTCGACCGGCAACCGCTATTTCACCGACATCATGAGTCACCTGGGCACCAGCATCATTCCGCGCACGCGGCTGAATTCGGCGCGCATTGCTCACGATGATCAGGAGCATTACATGGCGCGTCTGAGCCGCGAGCATGAGCAGATTTTTGAAGCCATCGCCCGCCAGGATTCCGATGCGGCGCGCGCTGCCATGCGCCTGCACCTGACCAACAGCCGCGAGCGTCTGCGCCAGGCCCACGAAGCCGCCGAGGCGCAAGCTCAGCAGGCCTGAGTCACCCTGGCCAGCCATGCTTCAGGCCGGCCGGCGGTAGGTCAGCAGCACAATGCCGCTGACCACAATCAGCCCGCCGATAATCTGGATGCCGCCGAGCAGCTGATCGAGAATCAGCCAGCCAAACAGCAGCCCAGCCACCGGCTCCATATTCATCACCGGCGCATTGCGCGCGATGTTCAGCCGGGTGACGAAGATAAACAGGGTGGAAAACGCCGTTCCGTAGAGCAGTACCAGGCAGGCCAGGGCGACCCAGCCGACGCCGGCTGACGGCAAGCCCATACCACCCGGCAGCAAGCCGCCGGCACCGGCCAGGGCCGAGGCAACAAACACCACCAGCATGGTCAGCATGCTGCGTACCGTGCCCGGCATCGCGCTCAGGCGGTTTTCGGTGACCCACAGGGCGCAGGCAAACACCGCCGCGGCCGTCAGACCGAACAGCACGCCCTCGATCCAGTTGGCATCGATCTGGGTTTCACCGGACAGCCGCGAAGGCAGGTCGAGCACCAGTACCAGGCCGAACAAAATCAGCCCCATCAGCAACGCCGCTCGTGCAGTTGGTCGAGGCCCGCCTAGGGCCCAGGTCAGTAGCGCCAGCATGATCGGCGCGAGGTTGACCACCAGCAGCGCCAGGGCCACCGGAATCCGCGCCACCGCCGAGTAGATGCAGAAACTCTGCACCGCGATCAGCAGGCCGAGCAGCAATTGCCAGCCCCAGGTCTGTGGTTTCAGTCGCAGTGATTCGCTGCGCCACAGCACCAGTGCGATCAACGCCAGCATGGTCACGCCGGAGCGGCAGAGCATCGCCAGCAGCAGGCCGGTGTCGTGGTCGAAGGCGATACGGGCGGCGATATGCCCGCCGGCGAACGAGCAGGCTAGGGTGGCCAGAATCAGCACCGCGATGTGCCGGGGGAAGGGTGCGGCAGACATGCTATGTCCTTACAAAACAAGGAGCCGCCAGGTCGGCGGCTCCAGGGGATCGTGACGCATTGTTGCGTGTTACAGCACCACGCTCGGCAACCACAGCGAAATAGCCGGAATATAGGTCACAGCCAGCAGCACCATAAACAGTGCGGCGTAGAACGGCAGCAGCGCCTTGACCGTGTTCTCGATGGTCACCTTGCCGATGGCGGCGCCGACGAACAGCACCGCACCGACTGGCGGGGTGATCAGGCCGATACCCAGGTTGACCAGCATGATCATGCCGAAGTGCACCGGGTCGACGCCAATCCCGGTCACCACCGGCAGCAGAATGGGCGTGAGGATCAGGATCAGCGGCGCCATGTCCATCAGCGTGCCCAGGGCCAGCAGCATAAAGTTGATGCACATCAGGATCACGTAGCGGTTGTCCGAGAGCGTCAGGAACAGCGCGGTGATCTTCGACGGAATCTGCATCAGGGTCATGATGTAGCCGAAGGCGGCGGCGAAGGCGATAAGGATCATCACGATCGACAGTGTGCGCACCGTGCGGTGCATCAGCTTGGGCAGGTCGCGCCATTTGTAGTCGCGGTAGATGAACATGGTGACGAAGAACGCCCAGACCACGGCAATGGCCGCCGACTCGGTGGCGGTGAACACCCCTGAGAGGATGCCGCCGAGGATGATCACCATGGTGAACAGACCCCACAGCGCATCCACGCAGATTTTCAGCGCCTGCTTGAGCGGAATCACTTCACCCTTGGGGTAGTTGCGCTTGCGCGCGAAGTACAGGCACATGCCCATCATCACGGCGCTGAGCAGCAGGCCCGGGCCGATACCGGCGATAAACAGCGAGGCGATGGACACCGTGCCGCCAGCGGCCAGCGAGTAGAGCACCGAGTTGTGGCTTGGCGGGGTCAGCAGCGCTTGCACGGAGCCGCTGACAGTCACTGCGGTGGAGTATTCGCGCGGGTAGCCTTTCTTTTCCATTTCCGGGATCAGCACCGAGCCGACCGAGGCGGTATCGGCCAGAGACGAGCCGGAGATGGCGCCGAAGAAGGTCGAGGCCATGATGTTGACCAGCGACAGGCCACCGCGGATAAAGCCGACCAGCACGCTGGCGAAGTTCACCAGGCGCCGCGACATGCCGCCTTCGGCCATGATCGCGCCGGCCAGGACGAAGAACGGAATGGCCAGCAGGGAGAATTTGTTCACGCCCCCGGCGATCTGAATCATGATCGCGTGGAACGGAATATCGATGTACCAGGCGCCTGCCAGAGCGGACAGGCCTAGGGAATAGGCCACCGGCACACGCAACATGATCAGTACGAGGAAGCTGCCAAGCAGGATCAGAGCATCCATTTACACGGCCTCCTTGCTGTCTTCAATCAGCTCGAAATTCACCACGCGACGGTGGCTCTGGTCGCCAAAGACCAGGCGTTCGAGGATAAAGATCAGGGTTATCGCGCCGCCCAGGGGGATTGGGGCGTAGCTGATGCCCACACGCAGGGTCGGCAAAGTGCTCATGAACTGGTTCCAGGTGGCGATGCACAGCTTGATGCCCCAGATGGTCATGAACAGGCAGATAACTGCCATGAGCACTTGCACGAGCAGGGTAATGATGGGCTGCCAGTGGTCTGGCATTCGATCGGTCAGAGTGGTCACCGCCATGTGCGCGCCTGCCCGGTAGCTGGCTGCCGCACCAATGAAGGTGAACACCACCATCAGCATGATGGCGATCGGCTCGGGCCAGCCGGCGCCAGTGCCAAGTACGTAACGGGCAAAAATGCCCCAAGGAATGATCAGTGACATGACGAGAATAGATAGGCCGGCAACCCAGATGCAGGCCATATAGATCACGTCGTTGATGCGTAACAGCGTGTTTTTCATGAGACTTCACCACGCACGAGGCAACGGCATTGAGCCGTTGCCACGACGTTCTTCAGAGAGAGCGGGTTACTGCACGGCTTCGATGCGCTTGATCAGGTCGGCGTAAGGAGCACCGTACTTTTCGCGGATCGGGGCGGTGGCGTCGAAGAAAGGCTTTTTGTCGACTTCGATGAACTCGACACCGGCTTCCTTCAGTTTGGCTTCGCTGCTGGCAGACTTCTCATCCCACAGGCGACGTTCGTCGAACTGCGCTTCCTTGGCGTACTTCTTGACGATTTCCTGCTGCTCGGGGGTGAGCTTGTTCCAGGTCGCCTTGGAGATCACGATCGGCTCCGGCAGGATCAAGTGGCCGGTCAGGGTGTAGTACTTGGCGTTACGGAAGTGGTTGTGCTCGAGCATGGTCGGCGGGTTGTTTTCCGCGCCGTCGACAACCCCGGTCTGCAGGGCGCTGAAAATCTCGCCGGTGTCCATGGCGATACCGTTGGCGCCCAGGGCGTTGAAGGTTTCGATGAACATCGGGTTGCCCATCACGCGAATCTTCATGCCTTTGAGGTCTTCCAGGCTGCGTACCGGCTCTTTGGTGTAGAGGTTGCGCACACCACCGTCCATCCAGGCCAGGCCGACCATGTTGAATTCGGAGTTGGTGATCTTGTCGAGGATCTCCTGGCCGATTTCGCCATCGATGACCTTGCGCATGTGCTCGTGGTCACGGAACACGAACGGCATATTGAACACGTTCACGTCCGGCACGACCGGACCCAGGGTGCCAAGGCTGACGCGGGTCATTTGTACGGCGCCAATCTGCACCTGTTCGACCACTTCCTTTTCCGAGCCCAGCACACCGCCGGAGAACATCTTGAAGGTCAGTTCACCATTGGTGGCGGCTTCGATAGCCTTGCCCATGTTTTCCTGGGCGACTACGGTGGGGTAGCCGGCCGGGTGGATTTCAGCAATCTTCAGCGACATCGCGGCCTGGGCCAGGCCTGACAGGCAGAAGGCAAAGGGCAGGGCGGCGACAAGCAACTTGCGTTTGAAAGTCATAGTTAAGCTCCAGTCTATTGTTGTTGTTGGGAGTGCAGCGTTGCGATGACTGAGGCGCAGCGGGTACGCCTCAGTCGTTGAAATAGGGTTCCTCCAGGCCAGTGACACCCGGGTTGAGGGCAAACACGCCGCCTGCCAGGGGCTGATCGGCGAGGTCGATGCCCGCTGGACGAATCGAGGTGACGTAGAGGGTGTCCAGGTTGCGACCGCCAAAGGCGCACATGGTCGGCTTCTTCACCGGCACGCTGAGCGAGCGGTCCAGGCGACCATCGGGGGTGAAACGATGGATCTGCCCGGCGTCGTTGCCACAGATCCAGTAGCAGCCGTCGGCATCCACCGCCGCGCCATCCGGGCGACCGGGATGGCTATGCATATCGACGAACAGCCGGCGGTTATGCGGCGTGCCGCTGTCGATGTCGTAATCAAACGCCCAGATCGCTTGCACGGACGGATGCGAGTCGGACAGGTACATGGTGCGGCCGTCCGGGCTGAACGCCAGGCCGTTGGGCACGATAAAGCCACTCAGTTGTGCGTTGAGCGGTTCGGTCTGGCCGGCGCTGTAGCGGTACATGGCGCCGACCGGGGCGGCGGCGCCCATGTCGAGCAGCATGCTGCCGGCCCAGAAGCGGCCCTGACGATCACAGCGGCCGTCGTTGAAACGCATGCCTGTGCGGGCATGTTCCACCTCGCACAGCAGGCTGCTGATCAGCTGACCATCGGCCTGGGCTTGTACGTGGAACAAGCCGCTTTGCATCCCGGCGATCCAGCCGCCGTTGTGGCTGCGGGCGATGCAGGCGAGCATCTGCGGCGCCATCCAGCTCTGCGTCTGGCCGTCGGCCGCGCTCCAGCGGTGCAGGCGGTTGGCTGGGATATCGACCCAGTACAGCGCCTGTTCGGCGGCACTCCATACCGGGCTTTCACCGGTGGCATTGCGGGCGTCGAGAATCAGTTCAGCGTGCATGGCAGCTCGTTCTCCGGGTGGTTCTTGTTATGAGTGTTGCGCGTCGCTGTAGTGCGATCAGTCGTCGCCGAACGGGCCGGCGGCGACGAAGGCGCCACCCTGATAGACCATCGCTGGGTCATCGGCGGCGGGCATCGGTTGCGCGTCGATCTGCGCGCGAAACACCTCGGAGCTGTCTTTGGGCTGGAAGCCCAGATGCGCGGCCAGGTGGTTGTCCCACCAGACGTTCTTGTTGGCGGACATGCCGTAGACCACGGTGTGGCCAACGTTGGGGGTGTAGAGGGCGCGTTCGAGCAGCTGCGTCAGGTCGGCAAAGCTCAGCCAGGTGCTCATCATCCGGCGGTTGTGCGGCTCGGGGAACGAGGAGCCGATGCGAATGCTCACGGTCTCGATGCCGTAGCGGTCGAAGTAGAAGCTGGCCATATCTTCGCCGTAGGACTTGGACAGACCGTAGTAGCTATCCGGGCGGCGCGGGCAGTTGGCGTCGATGGTTTCGTCCTGCTTGTAGAAACCGATGACATGGTTGGAGCTGGCGAAGATCACCCGCTTCACGCCATGCCGGCGCGCCGCTTCATAGATATGAAACACGCCGCAGATATTGGCCCCGAGGATTTCCTCGAAGGGCCGCTCCACCGATACACCGCCGAAGTGCAAGATTGCATCCACGCCTTCGACCAGTTGATGGACTGCCGCTTTATCGGCGAGGTCGCAAACCTGAACTTCTTCATGGGCGCCTGTGGCAGGGCTCATGGCCGCGATATCGGAGACGCGCAGGATATTGGCATAAGGCCGCAGGCTTTCGCGCAAGACCTTGCCGAGGCCGCCTGCCGCCCCGGTGAGCAGCAGGCGATTGAAGGGTGTGTAGGTAGTGGTCATGGCAGTCTCTGCGTCTCTGCTTGTTGTTATTGGATTGTCATCTGTTGTCGTATGACTTGGCTCGATTATCAGGAGTGCCGCGTGCTTTTGTCAACGCGACTATGGTCGAAAATTCACGTTAATTACCGGCTGATTGCTGAGTCGAATGTGCGATTAAGCAAGCTTTGGATGCGCTGATTTTTTGAGTTTAATGCTCTAGAGCGGCTGTTTAGATGATTATTCAGGCTCTACTTAATACTGCGTTAGCCAAGGCAGCGAGGCTTCGGTGGTTGGGGCGGGAATGTGGGTTGATTATTAATATTTGTTGTACGACAACGTATCTCATGTGTCCGGATGGCTGTGCCGGCTAAGGTGCATGGATTTCAGAGGGGTATGACATAGCAGAACATCCATCGCATCGCTGCCGCGCCGCTGCCTGGTTATGGATTGAAGAGCCATGTCAGCGGCGGCTAATGCCTGCCGTCATTCAAAATCGATTTAGAAGAAGGTGTGAGAAGTCACAACTCTTCTGGGCTATCTGAGCCACGTGGCCGTTCAAACCCATCTGGCGATCAAGTCGGTACAGGGCGGCGTAGCGGATCAGTGGCAGCCCAGGCTGGGTCGAAATGATGCTCAGTGTTCCAGCATCAACAAGATGCGAGAGACACTGTTTAGGTAGATAACTGATACCAAGCCCTGAAAGTGTTAGCCCTACCTGCACCAGCAGGTTGTGGCTGGTCAACGTGCGGGGCATCTGTACGTTATGGCTCGACAGCCAGCGTTCGTACACCAATCCCGTGCCTGAACTGGAACCCTGAGTCAGGACTGTGTAGGTGCCAAGTTCTTCCAGGCCAATAGGCGACCTTGCAGGAGCCAGATGTGGCGCGCACATCCACGCGTTCTCTACAGTTTTCAATGGTGTGACCACGAACCGAGCGTCGTCATAGACGTCTGGAATGATAATGAGGTCGAGCTGATCCTCCCCCAGTTTTCGGAACAGATCGCTGCTCAACTCAACTGACGGCTCGATATTTACCTTGGGATAGATCTGGCGAATTCGCTCCACCAGGGTCGGTAACCAGGTCAGTGCCGTTAGCTCCGTCACGCCTAGGCGAAAGCGCTTGATCAGCACTTCGCTGGAGCTGACTCGCTCCACCAGAAGGTCCCTTTTCTCAAGAAGCTCCTTGGCATATTCCAGCAGTTCATTGCCCTTTTCCGTAAGCCTGGCTTGACGCTTGCTCCGGTCGAACAATTGCACGCCGAATGAATCCTCAAGCTCTTGAATCCGCTTGGATATTGCAGATTGCGACATATACAGCTTGTTCGCCGCAGTTTCAAAACTACCGAGCTCGGCAATCCAGTAGAGCGCCTCAAGCTGTTTGAAGGTAATCATGCCGGCTTTCTCATGAGAAAAATCGATCATACCGCATCATAAAATATCGCTAAAACTATCTTTTTCTCCCTCCTAAGATCGAGACACGGCCATCAGCCCGATACCGATCAAGGAGAATAAAAATGTTACCCGGCTTGAGAATTCAACCCTGCCTCCCTCTTGCACCTACCCATCTCGTGGAAGCATTTCGAGACGTGGTGACTCCTCATATCAGTGACAGCCTTGGACGCCATATGGGCGCTCGTGGGCTAAAGCGCTACAACCAAACCGGCAAGCTGGTCGGCACCGCCCTGACAGTCAAGACGCGCCCAGGCGACAACCTGTTTATCTACAAAGCCATGACCCTGATCCAGCCAGGCCACGTTCTGGTAATCGATGCCCAGGGCGATACCCTAAATGCGGTGATCGGCGAGCTGATCAAGCTGTATGCGCAAAAGCGAGGCTGCGTGGGCTTTGTGGTCAATGGTGCCATCCGCGATGTTGCCAGCTTCGATAGCACGCCTTGTTATGCCCTGGATGTGGTTCATTGCGGCCCCTACAAGAGCGGCCCTGGCGAGATCAACGTGCCAGTGAGCATTGGTGGGATGTTGGTCAATCCAGGCGACATCGTTGTTGGCGACGAAGATGGCGTGGTGGCATTCGCCCAGGAACATGCCGAAGAACTCCTCGCGGCAGCGTGCACGCATGCCGCTCACGAGGAGCGGATTAAGGCAGAGATTGCGACAGGCAACCCGCAGCAATCCTGGCTAGATGCAGTGTTGGACAAGCACGGACTTACGGTGTGAGGAATTGATCGATGACTACTCAATTCCTCTCTTCACGCCTGCTGAGCATCCAGCCATCGCCCAGCATCGCAGCCAATGCGCTGGCCAACGAACTACGGGCGCAGGGCCGTGACATTATCAATTTCACCATTGGTGAACCTGACTTCGACACGCCACCGCACATCATCCAGGCTGCCTCTGCAGCCATGCAGCAGGGCGATACTCACTACACCGATACTCGCGGCAGCCTCGCCCTGCGCCAAGCCATCGTGAGCAAGCTCTTGCGCGACAATGGTCTGGATTATGACCTTGGCGAAGTGATTGCAGGCAGCGGCGGCAAGCACATCATCTACCACGCGCTCGCGGCCACCCTGAACGCGGGTGACGAAGTGATCGTGCATGCACCTTACTGGGTTTCCTATCCGGACATCGCCCGCCTCAATGCAGCCACGCCGGTGATTATTCCAGGCGATGAAAGCAGCGGCTTCAAACTG
This sequence comes from Pseudomonas sp., assembly GCA_035655415.1. Lineage (GTDB taxonomy): Bacteria > Pseudomonadota > Gammaproteobacteria > Pseudomonadales > Pseudomonadaceae > Aquipseudomonas. Next base: position 56,918 of record DASRUM010000023.1, on the reverse strand, counting down.
ACCGCGCAGGCACTCGAGCAGGTCATCACGCCACACAGCAAGTGGGTCATCCTCAACACGCCGAACAATCCATCGGGTGCCGTATACAGCCGCGACGAACTATTGGCCCTGGCCGAAGTACTGCGTCAGCACCCTCATGTGTTGATCATGTCCGACGAAATCTACGAGCATTTCGTGTACGACAATGCCTGCCACCTCTCCATTGTCAATGTCGCTCCGGATCTCAAGAGTCGGACATTGATCGTCAACGGTGCCTCCAAAGGTTATGCGATGACCGGTTGGCGTCTCGGCTTTGCCGCCGGTCCCAGCGTATTGATCACGGCAATTGGCAAGCTGATATCGCAGACTACCACCTGCCCTTCCTCGATCAGCCAGGCTGCGGCGGTGGCCGCATTCGCGGGCGACCAAGCCCCAATAGCACAAATGCGCGACATCTATGCCCAGCGCCGGCAACGAATGCTGGAGGGCCTCAATGACATCGCCGGACTGCGCTGTACGCCACCACAGGGTGCCTTCTACATCTTTGCCAACGTGGCAGGACTGCTCGGTAAACAATCGCCACAAGGCCTGCGCATCGAAAGCGATACGGATCTGGCGAACTACCTACTGCAAGAGGCCAATGTCGCCACTGTAAGTGGCGCGGCATACGGCATGTCACCTTACCTACGCCTGTCTTTTTCAAGCCCTATGGATGTGATTGAGGAGGGATGCCGTCGAATATCCGAGGCCTGCCAGAAATTACGATAGCGGTTGTTGGCAACAGTAAAAAGACCGACCAGAAGAATAAAAAGGAATCCCTATGAATATCAGCCTCGATTTAATCCAGACTATCGGACTCGCCATACTTGTCCTTTATCTGGGCAAGTATACGAAAGAGCAAGTTCCATTCTTCAGTAAATACTTTATCCCCGCACCGGTCATCGGCGGACTGATCTTTTCGATAGCGATTCTGATCGGAAGACAAACAGGGCTATTCAGCATCAATCTCAACCATGGCTTGGATGATTTTTTGATGGTTCTTTTTTTCACCTGTACGGGCTTTATGGCCAGTATCCATGTGATCAAAAGAAGTGGGAAACAGGGTTTGGTATTGGCAGTCGCCGCCGTAACCTTATTGTTCTTGCAGAATCTGCTGGGCATGGGTGTATCGAGCTTGATGGGCATTCATCCTCTGCTGGGCGTCAGCATGGGCTCTGTCTCTATGTCCGGAGGAATAGGATCGGCTGCGGCGTTTGGGCCTTCCTTTGAGGCGCTAGGTGCAAGCTCGGCCACGATCATAGGCATCGCAGCCGCTACCTTCGGGCTAGTCATGGGTAGCTTGATTGGCGGTCCGGTTGCCAAGCGCCTGATCGAGCGCATGCGACTGGAGACTTCCTCCTCTGGCACCTCGATCAGCTTCTCCGATCTCGACCAGGCACCGGGCACGACTTCTGCACTGAGCAGCGTATCGACGATATTGATCACCATGGCTCTGGGCTCGGTTCTTGTTCTGCTGTTAAACAAAACCGGCATCACCTTTCCCTACTACGTCGGCGGTGTCTTTGCTGCAGCCCTGGTAAGGAATTTACTGGATATGACCGACTACAAGATCAACATGAAACATATCGATCTGGTTGGAAATATTTCGTTGGCCTTGTTTCTGACGCTGACGGTGATGTCGCTGAAAATATGGGAGCTTTTCGCGCTGGCGCTTCCAATGTTGACGGTTCTGGCTTGCCAGACTGTTCTGATGATCCTGTTCGCTTATTTCGTCACGTTCAGATTGATGGGTAAGGATTACGAAGCAGCTGTTATGTCGGCAGGTCATTGTGGTGTTGGCCTGGGTCAAACGCCAAATGCCATTGCAAATATGTCGACTGTTATTGACAAGTACGGCCCAGCCCCCACGGCCTGGATCATGCTGCCTGTCATTACAGTGATCATCATCAATATATGTAATCCATTCGTCATCACCTTATTCATGAATCTATTCAAGTGATCTACTTGGTTGCATAGATCTTATACATGATGGCTCGATAGTCATATAAAACAAAAAGCCAGGGATTGGCATGCATCTGATCTGCCTATTAAGAAGCTAGAACAATACCAAGTAAAAAGAGGCGTCCATCATGAGCATCACACATCCCGCTTTACTCGTAAGCCAGTTACTTTTTAGAGGGCGCCGGATATGAAAGGTATCAAACTGTCCTTCGGGCTCTCGACAAAAATATTTGTCGGATTTATATCCGGCATGTTGTTTGGTCTAATTGCGCCCGAGTGGGGCGTAGCCATCAAACCGATCGGCGATGCCTTTATCCGCGCCATTCAGATGCTGATTATCCCCATCGTTTTTTTCAGCGTGTCGGCAGGCATTGCCAACATGGGGGATGTAGCCCAACTCAAGCGTGTGGGCGGCAAAACCTTGGTGATATACACCGTGATGACCATGCTCGCGGGCTTAGTGGGGCTGGTCGTCGCTAATTTGCTACAACCCGGCGTCGACTTCGCTGGAAACGGCAACTCAGTTGCACCTGTGGGCGACGTACCAACCATTGGTCAGTTCCTCCTCGGCATGATCCCCTCGAACATCTTCGATGCCATGGCCAAGGGCAGTGTTATTCAGATCATCCTGATTGCGGTTCTGGTTGGCGTGGCACTGGTTTTTCTGGGTGATAGAGCCAGTGGCATCAAGACCCTATGCACCCAAGCCTCAACCTTGATCTTGAAAATTCTAGATATGGTCATGGCGCTATCGCCTTACGGCATATTTGCGCTGATGGCCTACTCCATGGGCAACTATGGCTTGGATATCTTCAATCAAGTCGGCCAGTTCATCCTTGCCGACTATATCGGCTTGCTTGTCGTGCTACTGCTGACGTCGACGGTGGTGGTGACCTATACCAAGATCAACCCATTGTATTTACTGAAGAAAATTTCGAAAGTCTGGATGGTTACGCTGTCCACCACCAGCAGCGCCGCCACGCTGCCAATGAGCATGCATGTAACTAGTGAGGATCTTAAGGTTCCAGGTTGGATAACTTCGTTCATGCTACCGCTGGGCGCCACCATCAATCTGATGGGGGCAGCGGTCTACCTCTCAGTGCTGGTCGTGTTCGCGGCAGGCTTCTATGGCGTCGACCTGAGCGTCTCGATGATGATCAATGTGGTGATGGTCGGCACACTATTGTCCATGGCAGCACCTGGGATTCCCGGTGGCGGTATCGTCATGGGGACGCTGATGCTGCAACTCATGGGGTTGCCATTCGAACTGGTTGGCGTTATTGCCGGCATATACCGGGTTATCGACATGGGGCATACGACCCTGAATGTCACTGGCGATGTTTTCGGGGCCTTGCTGGTAGCCAAAAGCGAAGGGTTGTTGCAGTGCTCTGATGGTGGAATTCCCCTCGCCCAGGCGTCACTCGAGCCGGACGCACCCCCAGTGCTGGTCGCTCGCTGAAAGCAACCCTCCAGGCGGGAGAGGGGCGTGGGCAGGTTCAGGTGCGCAGAATCGCACTCACCATGTTTTTTCTTGCTGCGCAGCGAGCTGACCACCTGCCAGATGATGCATGCCAGCGCCAGGACGAGGAACGACGCGGCGATGGGGTTACTGAGGAACGCCCCGAAGTTGCCATCCGACAGCATCAGGCCACGGCGCAGGTTGGTCTCGGCCTCAGTGTGCAAAACCACCCATGCATCAACCCCGCCTGAAAGAACTGCACCGGCGCTTCGAACCCGGCCTCTTTGATCAGGCTTGCGACCTGCTGCGCCGGCAGGATCGCCACATCGCGGGCGTAGGCCGCGCGGGATCGTTCCAATACGTCCGGCGGCACGCCGGCAGAGCACATCAGCGTCATCCAGCTACGTAGCAGCAGCTCGTAGGCAGGTGATTGGACGTCTGAGGCGAGATCGACATTTGCCAGTATTCCATCCGCCCTAAGCCGGCGGGAGATTTCGTGGAATAAGGCGATGCGGGCCTGCGGGTCGAGCAAGAAATGAGATACCAGAAAACAGGTCGCGCCGTCGTGTCTGGGCTCGGCAGGCAGCGTGTCGAGGTAACCCTGGTGAAAACTGCAGCGCGAGAGAAAACCACCCTTTTCCGCTCGCTGGCGGCAGATGTCGAGCATGGCGCCTGAAGGGTCCACAGCGGTGAAATACCAGCCGGGGAAACGCTCGGCCAAGTGGGCCAGTTCCGTACCGGTGCCTACACCGACGCAGAGAATCCGGGCGTTTTCCGGTAAGTCGGCGAAGAGGGCGTTGAGTAAAAAATGCAGGGCGTCACGAATGGGAGCCATTCCTGCCCATTGCTTGTCGTAGCCGGCGGCTTGCTGGTCAAACAAAGCCTTGAGTTCTTCATTGCGCATGGATCACCTTCCTGTGCAGCATGATGGGATGCACCGCGTTGGCTGCGGCGCCGTATTCAGTATCCCAGGGCTGTCAAGCCCCCCCAGCTGGTGCGAAGCGTCCATGGATCCACAGCCGCAGGTCGGCCGGTTTATGAGTGGCTATGTCCCCGTTGTGTGTTACGGCTAATGGTGACCATTCAAGGGCTACCTGAGCCGGGTTTCCTGCCTCGCAATGAGCATGCACCGCGCCTAAAAGCGTTATGGTCAGCGGGGCTCTGGGGGCTGGCCCTCTGTGGTCAGAGAGGGCCAGTGAGTGGTGATCAGGTACGCAGGATCTCGCTGACCATGCTTTTCTTGGTGCGCAGCGAGCTGACTACCTGCCAGATGATGAACGCCAGCGCCAGGCCGAGGAAGCTGCCGGCGATGGGGGTGGTGAAGAAGTCAGCGAAGTTGCCATCGGAGAGCATCAGGCCGCGGCGCAGATTGGTCTCGGCCATCGGCCCGAGAATAAAGCCGATGATAAACGGCGCCGCCGGCAAACCGGCCTTGACGAAGCCGTAGCCGAGTAGGCCGAACAGCAGAATCGACCAGACATCGAATAGGCGGCTGGACAGGCCAAAGGCACCGACTACACAGAGCACCAAGATGATCGGCAGCAGGATGTGCTTGGGCACGTCGAGTAGTTTGATAAACAGGCGCAGGCCGTAGAACTCCATAAACAGCATCATGAAGGTGGCGACGATCAGCGCGGCGAAGATGGTGTACACCAACGGACCCTGGCTGATAAACAGCAGCGGGCCGGGCTGGATGCCGTGGATCAGGAAGCCGCCGAGCATGATCGCGGTCACCGTATCGCCGGGAATGCCCAAGGTCATCAGCGGCAGCATGGCGCCACCAATGCCGGCATTGTTGGCGGTCTCGCTGGCGACCACGCCACCGATATTGCCCTTGCCGTAGGTGTGTCCGTCCTTGGCGCGCTTCTTGGCGATGATGTAGGACACCAGATTGGAGGTACCGGCGCCGATGCCGGGGAGGATGCCGATGCCCAGGCCGATCAGGCCGGAGCGCCCGGCGTTGGGCAGCTGCTCGCGGAACTCCTTGAGCGAGAAGCCGAAGCCCTTGATGTTCTTCATGCTCACCGAGCGGGCTTTGCCTTGCACAGCATGGCGGCCGGTTTCGGCCAGCTTGATGATCTCGGCCACGGCGAACATGCCGATCATCACGGCCAGCATGGAGAAGCCGCCGTTGAGCTCGCTGAAATCAAAGGTGAAGCGGCGGATGGCTTCCACCGGGGCGATGCCGACGGTGGACACGGCGATGCCCAGACCGCCGGCAAACAGGCCCTTGAGCATCGAGCCGGCCGATAGCGTGGCGATCAGCGTCAGGGAGAATACGGCGATGGCGAAGTATTCATGCGGGCCGAAGCGCAGCGCAACCTTGGCCAGCTGTGGGGCGATAAACATCAGCGCGACGATGCTGAAAATGGTGCCGAGGAAGGAGAACACAATGCCGACGCCGAGCGCCTTGACCCCGTGGCCTTGCTCCATCAGCGGGCCGCCATCGAACACCGTGGCGATGGACGAGGGTGTACCGGGGATCTTCAGCAGGATCGCCGAGATCAATCCGCCCGAGGTGGCACCGATAAACAACGCCACCAGCAGCGACAGGCCGGCTTGCGGGCCCATGGTGAAGGTTAGTGGCAGGCACAGGGCGACAGCCATGGTAGCCGAGAGGCCGGGCACGGCACCGAAGACGATGCCCATGGCTACGCCGACGGCCATCAGTAGCATGATGTTGAGTGAGAAGACGGCACCGAAGCCTTGCTGCAGTAATTCGAGCATGGTCGATCCTCAGATGAAGTTGTTCAGCAGGCCGGCGGGCAGCATCAGATCGAAGGCCTGGCGGAACAGCAGGAAGATGACGGCCGAGCAGACCACTGCAATCAGCAGGTAGACCAGGTGATTGGCCTTGTGCTGCACCGGGGTCAGCACCAGGAACTGCAGGTAGAGGTAGACCACCGTCATCAGCGGAAAGCCCACCGGGCCGAGCAACGCGATATAGCCGAGGATCAGGCCCAGGGTCAGCAGCACGGTCTTGGGTTCGACGACGCTGGCCGGGGGGGCTTCGGCGGGGCTGGCGGGCAGCTCGCCCTGGGTATCGCTGGCGCGCTCGGTGCCAAGCGCGGGCTTGCTGGCAAGGGCACCGAACACCTGCAGCACACCGAGCAGGGTCAGGAAGCCGGCCAGCAGCAGCGGTAGGGTGGCGGCGTCGACGCCTTGGTGGTTGGGCAGTTGGTAGGCCATCACCAGGTAGGCGAGGCTGCAGCCGGTCATGGCCAGGCCGATGATCAGTTCTTTCTTGTTAGCGGTAGTGTTCATGGGAAACCTCGAAAAACGAATGCGCAACGCTGGCGTGATCGCTCGGCCAGCGTTGCGTCATGACTCACTTGCCTTGGCGCAACTCATCCTTGAACTGCATGAAGTCGTCGCGGGTCTTGGCCAGGATCGCCTTGGCGTCCTCGGTGCCGAAGTAGGCGACCGGCTGCTTGAACTTCTTCAGGTCCTCGGCGTATTCGGGGATCTCGGTGATCTGCTTCATCAGGTCGGCCATCTTGGCGACGATGGCCGGGTCAGTGCCCTTGGGGAAGGCCACTACGTAGGGCTTGTCCATGGTCAGGTCGAGGCCCTGTTCCTTGAGCGTCGGCACGTCGCCGAGCAGCGGGTTACGCGCATCGTTGGGCTGGCCGAGGGCAACCATCTGGCCACCGTTGACGTAGTCCTGCACCGACCCATAAGTGATGGCGCCGAGGTCGAGGCGACCGCCGAGCATGCCGACCACGCGGTCGGAAACCGTGCCGCCGTCGACCATCTTCAGCTTGATGCCGGAGAGTTTTTCCAGCATCAGGCCCTGGGCGTGGGAGAAGCTGCCCATCTCGGTGCCGTAGGTGATGCTGCTCGGAGCGGCCTTCGACTTGTCGATCAGCTCCTGCATGGTATTCACGCCAGCGTCCTTGGAGGCAACGAAGACGGTGCTCTTGTCGACGCCGGCGAAGCAGGCAACATCGAAGGTCTCATAGCTGTCTTCGGTCAGGCCGGCCACTTCGTTGACGATCAGCTGGCCCGGATGGGTGAAGAGGATGGTATTTCCGTCCGCCGCCGCGCCCTTGACCTGTTCGGCGGCGAGGGTGCCACCGCCGCCAGCGACGTTGGTCACCACCATGGTCTTGCCGGTGATCTGGTTAAAGTACTTGGCCATCATCCGAGCGTTGAAATCGGTGTCGCCGCCGGGGTTGGCGATGACCACGACCTGCACCGGACGGGTCGGCCAGTTGGGAGCGTCGGCCGCGAAGGCGCTGCCGGCAGTAAAGGTCAGCATGGCCGACATCAGAGAGGCGCAGAGGGTTTTTTTCATTGTAAGTCTCCGGTGGTGAGGTGCTGCTGGGGGCGTTGAACGCTAGGCCGGTTGGCGGCCTAGGCTCGGTTGCTTGGGGTGGTACTGCCAGCCTGGAACCAGGTATTGCATGGCCATGGCGTCGTCGCGCGCACCGTTGGCCACTTTCTTGTAAAGCTCGTGGGCGGCCATGATCTGCTGCATATCGGGTTCGATGCCGAGGCCCGGTTTATCCGGTACTTCGACCTGGCCGCCGACGATCTGCAGCGGCTCGCGGGTCAGGCGTTCTTCGCCTTCCTGCCAGATCCAGTGGGTGTCGATGGCGGTGATGCGCCCCGGCACGGCGGCTGCGGCGTGGGTGAACATGGCCAGGGAAATATCGAAGTGGTTGTTGGAGTGTGAGCCCCAGGTCATGCCGAACTCCTCGCAGACCTGGCCCAGGCGCACGGCGCCCTGCATGGTCCAGAAGTGCGGGTCGGCCAGCGGGATATCCACGGCCTCCAGGCGCAGCGAATGGCCCATCTGCCGCCAGTCGGTGGCGACCATATTGGTGGCGGTGGGGATGCCGGTGGCGCGTTTGAATTCGGCCATGATCTCGCGACCGGAATAACCGTTCTCCGGGCCGCAGGGGTCTTCGGCGTACGCCAGCACATGGCCCTGGCCCTGGCACAGGGCAATGGCTTCGTCCAGCGACCAGGCGCCGTTGGGGTCGAGGGTTACGCGAGCGTCGGGGAAGCGCGCCTTGATCGCGCGAATCGCGTCCATCTCCTCCTCACCGCGCATCACGCCGCCCTTGAGCTTGAAATCGTTGAAGCCGTAACGCGCATGCGCGGCCTCAGCCAGGCGGGCGATGGCGTCGGGTGTCAGCGCGGCCTGGTGGCGCAGGTGATACCAGTCGTCAGTCGAACCCTTGCCTGTCAGGTAGGGCAGGTCGGTGCGCTGGCGCTCACCTATATAGAAGAGGTAAGCCAGCATCGGCACGCGGTCACGCTGCTGGCCGCTGCCGAGCAGTTCGGCCACGGGTACATTGAGGTGCTGGCCGAGCAGATCGAGCAGAGCGGCTTCCACCGCGGTGATCACGTTGTCCAGGCGCAGGTTGATTTCGTGCGGCTGCTGCAGCACCCGCGCTTCGGATTCCGAGGTGACCTGATGCTGGGTGGTCTGCGGGCCATTGCCGCGTCCGGCGATGGCTTGGCGCAAGCTGTTGAGCACGCGGTTGTAACGGCCGATGGGTTGGCCGATGACCAGGTCGCGGCAGCGTTCCAGCGCCTGGCGAATGCCTTCGCCGCCCGGCACTTCACCGCAGCCGGTGCGCCCGGCGCTGTCGGTAAGCAGCACCAGGTTGCGGGTGAAATACGGCGCATGGGCGCCGCACAGATTGAGCAGCATGCTGTCGCGGCCGGCCACCGGAATGACCTGCATCGTCACCACGTGCGGTGTGTGTGTCGGGGCCTGTTCAAACATACGCATGGTTCTCCTGATGACAGCACGGTGCAGTGAGGGGCTTAACCGTTAACGAATCGGGTGCTCGGCACTGCCGGCATGACGCCGGGCAATGGGGCAAATAGAACGAGGTGTTCTGGGCTGTCGCTGCGCTGCAGGGGCAATCGGCCAGCAGGAGGGCAGACGAAGGTCGAACTGCGCCGCAGGCGCAATGCATTAGGCTGGCGGACACCCAGCGAAGTTCGCGGGATGGCGGCGGTCGGGCATGTCAAAGGCACGTGGGCCTGGGTCGCTGTAATCATGGCTTGGCCTGATTTTTGTTTTTAGAATTGTTATGCGTTGTCGTACAACTTGGCCGGATTATCAGCAGCGTTTGCCGGGCTTGTCAACGCAGCCAGGGCTGAAAAGTGCGGTGAGCGACCACTGGTTTTCGCTACGGACGGGATCATGGGGTGCACCGCTGTCTTGTTCCGTGTTTCAGCCGCGCAATAGCGAAGCGTCTAGATCAAGGTTGGAGCGAAATGGGGTGGTTGTTGCGCTGAGCATGGCCGGCACGCGAGGGCGGCTATCGACGATGGTCGGTAGCGTAAAGGTATGGCGCTAGTGATTGTTGTACGATAACGTATCTCTACAGCTGCGGCTGACGCTTCCCCTCACAATTGCTCTACAGGGTGTTCGAATAATGAATCCACAAGAACTGAAGTCCATCCTCTCTTCCGGTCTGCTGTCCTTCCCGGTGACCGACTTCGATGCTGCCGGCGATTTCCGCGCCGATACCTATGCCCGCCGCCTGGAGTGGCTGGCCCCCTACGGTGCTTCGGCGCTGTTCGCCGCCGGTGGTACGGGTGAGTTTTTCTCGCTGACTGGCAAAGAGTATTCGGCAGTGATCAAGACCGCCGTCGACACCTGCGCCGGCAGCGTGCCGATTCTCGCGGGCGTCGGTGGTCCGACCCGTCAGGCCATCGAAATGGCTCAGGAAGCCGAGCGCCTGGGGGCCAAAGGTCTGCTGCTGCTGCCGCATTACCTGACCGAAGCCAGCCAGGAAGGCGTGGCGCTGCACGTTGAAGCCGTGTGCAAATCGGTGAAGATCGGCGTGGTGGTGTACAACCGCAGCGTCTGCCGCCTGACCGCACCATTGTTGGAACAGGTGGCAGATCGTTGCCCGAACCTGATCGGCTATAAGGACGGCATCGGCGATATCGAGCTGATGGTGTCGATCCGCCGTCGTCTGGGGGACCGCCTGAGCTACCTCGGCGGCCTGCAGACTGCCGAAGTCTACGCCGCTGCTTATAAAGCGCTGGGTGTGCCGGTGTACTCCTCGGCGGTGTTCAACTTCATCCCGAAAACCGCGATGAATTTCTACCACGCCATGGCCCGTGACGATCACGCCACCGTTGGCAAGATCATCGACGAGTTCTTCCTGCCGTACCTGGCCATCCGCAATCGTTGCGCTGGTTATGGCGTCAGCATCATCAAGGCCGGTGCCAAGATTGTTGGGCATGACGCCGGCCCCGTGCGCACGCCGCTGACCGACCTGCTGCCGGAAGAGTACGAAATGCTCGCCGCGCTGATCGACACCCAGGGCGCGCAATAAACCCCGTCATCTGATAGCGGCGCGTTATGCGCCGCTTCGCAACAGGAGGCTCTTGTGGCCAATCCATCGCGTTACGACAACTTTATCGGCGGCCAATGGGTCGCCGCTGCCAGCTACTCGACCAACACCAGCCCGTCGGATCTGTCCGATGTGATCGGCGAGTACGCTCAGGCCGATGCCGCCCAGGTTGATCAGGCCATCGCTGCCGCCCGCGCCGCGTTCCCGGCCTGGTCGACGTCCGGCATCCAGGCGCGCAGCGATGCGCTGGATAAAGTCGGCAGCGAAATCCTCGCCCGCCGTGAAGAACTCGGCACCCTGCTGGCTCGGGAAGAGGGCAAGACCCTGCCCGAAGCCATCGGTGAAGTCAGCCGCGCCGGCAATATCTTCAAGTTCTTTGCCGGCGAATGCCTGCGTCAGGCTGGCGAGCTGCTGGCATCGGTGCGCACCGGCGTATCGGTGGAAGTCACCCGCGAGCCGCTGGGCGTGATCGGCCTGATCACCCCATGGAACTTCCCTATCGCAATCCCAGCCTGGAAAGTTGCTCCAGCCCTGGCCTACGGTAACTGCGTGGTGTTGAAACCGGCCGATCTGGTGCCGGGCTGCGCCTGGGCGATTGCCGAAATCATCTCCCGCGCGGGCTTCCCGGCCGGCGTGTTCAACCTGGTGATGGGTAGCGGCCGCGTGGTCGGTGAAGCCATCGTGCAGAACAGCCAGGTCGATGGCGTGAGCTTTACCGGTTCGGTCGGTGTCGGCCGCAACATCGCCGCCAACTGTGTGGCCCGTGGCGCCAAGGTGCAGCTGGAAATGGGCGGCAAGAACCCGCAGGTGATCCTCGATGACGCGGACCTGAAGACCGCCGTCGAGCTGTCGGTGCAGAGCGCCTTCTACTCCACCGGTCAGCGTTGCACGGCTTCCAGCCGTTTGATCGTCACCGCCGGTATCTACGACCAGTTTGTTGCGGCCATGGCCGAGCGGATGAAGTCGATCAAGGTCGGCAACGCCCTGGAAAAAGGCGTGGACATCGGTCCGGTGGTCTCCCAGGCGCAGCTGGAACAGGACCTGCGTTATATCGAAATCGGCAAGCAGGAAGGCGCACGCCTGGTCTGCGGTGGCGAGCGCGTTTCCTGCGAGCAGGACGGCTACTACCTGGCGCCGACACTGTTTGCCGACAGCACTGCCGATATGCGCATCAGCCGCGAAGAGATCTTTGGCCCGGTGGCCAATATCGTCAAAGTCGCCGACTACGACGAAGCTCTGGCCATGGCCAACGACACCGAGTTCGGCCTGTCCGCTGGTATCTGCACCACCTCGCTGAAGTACGCTAACCACTTCAAGCGTCACTCCCAGGCCGGTATGGTCATGGTCAACCTGCCCACCGCCGGGGTGGATTACCACGTGCCGTTCGGTGGTCGTAAAGGTTCGTCCTACGGCAGCCGCGAGCAGGGTAAATACGCCCAGGAGTTCTATACAACGGTGAAGACCACCTACATCGGCTAAAAACTACTGCGCTCGGCGATGCTGCGTTGGAAGCAGTCTAAAAAATGCTCATTTACTGCACGTAAACTCCGCTTTTTTAGCCTGCTTCCGCCTTGCCTAGCCTTCGCTCGCTACGTTTTTAGTACTTGTTTAAAGCCAACCCGCCTAACAATAAAAAGGGAACGGTCATGACTACACAGAACACTGCCGGTGCCTTTTCAGGTGCCCCGATCATCACCGAGCTGCAGGTCGTTCCGGTTGCCGGCCACGACAGCATGCTGCTCAACCTGAGTGGCGCCCATGGCCCATTCTTTACCCGCAACATCCTTATTCTCAAAGACAACGCCGGGCATATCGGCGTTGGCGAAGTACCGGGTGGCGAAGCCATTCGCCAGACCCTGGAAGATGCCCGCGCGCTGCTGGTCGGCCAGTCCATTGGCAACTACAACGGCCTGCTTAATCAGGTGCGCAAGACCTTCGCCGACCGTGATTCCGGCGGCCGTGGCCTGCAGACCTTCGATCTGCGTATCACCATTCACGCAGTTACCGCGCTGGAAGCGGCGTTGCTCGACCTGCTCGGCCAGCACCTCAATGTGCCGGTTGCGGCCCTGCTTGGCGAAGGCCAGCAGCGCGATGCGGTGGAGATGCTCGGCTACCTGTTCTTTATTGCCGATAAGGGCAAGACCGATCTTGGCTACCGCGACGAGCGCAATGCCGATGACGCCTGGTTCCGTACCCGCAACGAAACCGCGTTGAGCCCCGAGACCATCGTCCGCCAGGCCGAAGCGGCGCATGCGCGCTATGGCTTCAACGACTTCAAACTCAAGGGTGGCGTGCTGCAAGGCGCCGAGGAAGTCGAGGCGATTCGCGCTCTGGCAGCACGCTTCCCCGAAGCGCGGGTGACCCTTGACCCGAACGGCGGCTGGTCGCTGGCCGAAGCCGTGCACCTGTGCCGCGATCTGCATGGCGTGCTGGCCTATGCCGAAGACCCCTGCGGTGCGGAAAACGGTTACTCCGGTCGCGAAGTGATGGCCGAGTTCCGACGCGCCACTGGCCTGCCGACCGCGACCAATATGATCGCCACCGACTGGCGGCAGATGGGCCACTGCATCCAGCTGCAGTCAGTAGATATTCCGCTGGCCGATCCGCACTTCTGGACCATGCAGGGTTCGGTGCGCGTGGCGCAGATGTGCAACGAGTGGGGCCTGACCTGGGGCTCGCATTCCAACAACCACTTCGATATTTCCCTGGCGATGTTCACTCACGTAGCAGCCGCCGCGCCGGGCAAGGTCACCGCCATCGACACCCACTGGATCTGGCAGGACGGCCAGTACCTGACCCACAACCCGCTGCAGATCGAAGGCGGCCTGGTGCAGGTACCGAAGACTCCCGGTCTGGGCGTGGAGCTGGATTGGGATGCCCTGGCCAAGGCCCACGAGTTGTACAAGGGCATGGGCCTGGGTGCGCGCAACGATGCCGTGGCCATGCAGTACCTGATCCCCAACTGGCAGTTCGATAACAAGCGCCCCTGCCTGGTGCGCTAAACCTCGGTCCGGCGTCCCGGCGGTCTAGCGGCCCGGTGTCCAACGACACCGGGCCGTTCCACGCGAATTTCTCGATGAGTTGGCCAGATGCAAGCAGTCAAACCAGGCCGGGTGCGTTACTCCATTCTGCTGATGCTGTTCCTCGTCACCACGGTCACCTTTGCCGACCGCTCCAGCCTGTCGATTGCCGGTGCTGCGCTGCAGGCGGATCTGGGCATCGATGCGGTGATGCTCGGCTATATCTTTTCCGCGTTTGGCTGGGCCTATGTGATCGGGCAGATTCCCGGTGGCTGGCTGTTTGATCGCTTTGGCGCCAAGCGCGTGTATTTCATCACGCTGCTGTGCTGGTCGCTGTTCACCCTGTTGCAGGGCTTTGTCGACATGCTGCCGCTGGCCTGGGCAATTGGCAGCATGTTCCTTCTGCGCCTGGCGGTAGGCTTTGCCGGTGCGCCGTGTTTTCCCGGTAATGCACGGATCATCGCGGCCTGGTTCCCCACCCGTGAGCGGGCCACTGCCACTGCCATGTCCACGTCGGCGCAATATGCCGCCACTGCGGTATTTGCTCCGCTGATGGGCTGGGTGGTGCAGGACATGGGCTGGCAGTATGTGTTTTTTGTGCTGGGCGGCCTGGGGCTGCTGCTCTGTGGCGTGTGGTTGAAGGTGATGCACAGCCCGCGTGAGCATCCCCATCTGGGCGCGGCCGAGTTCGCCCATATCGAAGGCGGCGGCGGCCTGATCGACCTGGCCCCGCTGCCGTCCGCTGCGGGCGGTTCGCAGTGGCGCACCCTCAAACTGCTGCTGACCCAGCGCACGCTGATCGGTCTATACCTGGGCCAGTACTGCAACAACGCCATTACCTATTTCTTCCTCACCTGGTTTCCGGTGTACCTGGTGCAGGCGCGCGGCATGACCATTCTCGCCGCCGGTTTTGCCGCTTCGCTGCCAGCGATCAGCGGCTTTGTCGGCGGCGTGCTCGGCGGCCTGGTGTCGGATGGTCTGCTGCGGCGTGGCTATTCCCTTACCCTGGCGCGCAAGCTGCCCATCGTCGTTGGCATGCTGCTGGCCAGCTGCATCGTGCTGAGCATTTATGTCGAAAGTGATAGCGCAGTGATCGCCCTGATGGCCTTGGCATTCTTCGGCAAGGGTTTTGGCTCGCTCGGCTGGACGCTGGTGGCCGACACCTCGCCGCGGCAGATCGTTGGCCTGTCCGGTGGGCTGTTCAATACCTTCGGTAACCTGGCGGCCATCACCACGCCTATCGTGGTCGGTTACCTGGTCAGCCATACCGGTTCGTTCGATGCGGCGCTGATCTATGTCGGTGCCAACGCTGTGCTGGCGGTAATCAGTTATCTGTTTATCGTCGGTCGTATTCACAGGATCGAGCTGGACGAGCCGCCAGGCCCTGCGGCTGACCGCGCCGTGGCGGCGTCCAACTTGAAATAGAGGAGAACATGTCCATGCAGTTGATTCCCCATCAGGATTCGCCTCGCTATATCCGCTTGCACCCGGCCGACAACGTCGGCGTGGTGGTCAACGAGCAGGGCGTGGCCAAGGGCGGCCGCTTTGCCGATGGCCTGGTGGCTGTTGAAGGTATTCCGCAGAGCCACAAGGTGGCCTTGCAGGACATCGCCGTAGGTGGCGACGTGGTGCGCTACGGCGAGGTCATCGGTTATGCCCTGGAACCCATCGCCGCCGGGCGCTGGGTCACCGAGGCGCAGCTGCGCATGCCCGAGCCGCCGGCCCTGGACAACCTGCCCAAGGCGACCCTGGCCGCGGCGCCGGTTGAGCCGCTTACCGGTTACACCTTCGAGGGTTTCCGCAACCCGGACGGCACGGTCGGTACACGCAATATTCTTGGCGTGACTACCACCGTGCAGTGCGTGGTCGGCGTGCTCGATCACTGCGTCGAGCGGGTGCGCAAGGAGCTGCTGCCCAAGTATCCGTATGTCGATGACGTGGTCGCGCTGTCGCACAGCTATGGCTGCGGCGTGGCGATCAACGCGCCGGACGCGGTGGTGCCGATCCGCACGCTGTACAACATCAGCCGGAACCCCAATCTCGGCGGCCAGGCGCTGGTGATCAGTCTCGGTTGCGAGAAGCTGCAGGCCAGCCAGTTGATGGATGGCGATCAGTTAACCAATGGCATGGACGAGGAGGAGTGGCTGTTCCGTCTGCAGGATTCCAGCAACGGCTTTGCCGGCATGGTCGAGCAGATCATGCAGATGATCGAGGCGCGCCTGCAGGTGTTGAACGAGCGTCGCCGTGAGACGGTGCCAGCGTCCGAGTTGTCGGTGGGTATGCAGTGTGGCGGCAGCGATGCGTTTTCCGGCATCACTGCCAACCCGGCCCTGGGTGTGGCCGCCGACCTGCTGGTGCGCGCGGGTGCCACGGTGATGTTCTCCGAGAACACCGAGGTGCGTGACGGCATCCACCTGCTGACCCCGCGCGCCGCCACGGTTGAGGTTGCCGATGCGCTGATCCGCGAGATGGACTGGTACGACCGCTACCTGCAGCGCGGCATGGCCGACCGCAGCGCCAACACCACGCCGGGCAACAAGAAGGGCGGGCTGAACAACATCGTCGAGAAGGCCATGGGCTCGATTGCCAAGTCTGGCTCCAGCCCCATCGCCGGGGTGGTCTCGCCGGGTGAGCGGGTGCGCGGCAAGGGTTTGTGGTTCTGCGCCACGCCGGCCAGCGACTTTATCTGCGGCACCCTGCAACTGGCCGCCGGGATGAACCTGCATATCTTCACCACCGGTCGCGGTACGCCCTACGGCCTGGCCATGGTGCCGGTGATCAAGGTCGCCACCCGCACCCAACTGGCCGAGCGCTGGCCCGACCTGATCGATGTGGATGCCGGGCAGATCACCAGCGGGCGCATGACCCTGGACGAGATGGGCTGGCATATCTTCCAGCTGTACCTGGATGTCGCCAGCGGCAAGCAACAAACCTGGGCCGAAAAGCACAGGCTGCACAACGACCTGACCCTGTTCAACCCGGCCCCGGTGACCTGAATGCCGGTGCGCGCGGCGCACCCTACGGAGCAGGCGCGTACGGACTGTAGGGTGCGCCGTGCGCACCAATTTCCACCGAGATAAAGGCCATCCCAGGAGCCGACATGAACAAACCCCAAGTACTACAGATCGGCCCGCTCAGCGAACGCTTCAACCGCACGTTGGCCATACGCTATGAGGTCACCGCGCTATGGCAGCAGGCCGATCCGCTGGCTTTTCTGTACGAGCAGGGCGGGCAGTTCGAGCTGCTGGTGTCTTCGGCGCGTTTCGGTTGCAGCGCCGAGCAGTTGGCGTGCCTGCCAAACCTGCGCGCGATTTGCAGCTTCGGTGTGGGCTACGACCCCTATCCGCTGGAGCTGTTGCGTGATCGCGGCATCGTTATCAGCACTACGCCGGATGTGCTTAACGACTGTGTCGCCGACCTGGCCATGGGCCTGATTATCGACACGGCGCGGCAGCTGGCCGCCGCTGATCGTTTTGTCCGCCAAGGGCAGTGGCTGGCGGGCAACTACCCGCTGACGCGCAAGGTCAGCGGCAAGAAGCTCGGCATCGTCGGCCTTGGCCGTATCGGCCAGGCCATCGCCCGGCGCGCCGAAGGTTTTGCGATGCCGGTGCGTTATCACAAGCGCCGCCAGGACCCGAGCAGCCCCTATGGTTTTGAGGCGGACCTGCTGGCCCTGGCGCACTGGGCGGATTTTCTGGTGCTGGCCTGCCCTGGTGGTGCGGCCACCCAGCATCTGATCGATGCGCCCGTGCTGGCGGCGCTGGGGCCACAGGGCATTCTGGTGAATATCGCGCGCGGCAGCGTGGTCGAGCAATCGGCGCTGGTCGCAGCGCTGCTTGATGGCTCGCTGGGTGGAGCTGGGCTGGATGTGTTTGCAGACGAGCCCGAGGTGCCGCCCGCACTGTTCGCCTTACCCAATGTGGTGCTGTTGCCCCACGTCGGCAGCGGTACGCAAGAAACCCGTTTGCAGATGGAAGAGCTGGTGCTGGCCAATCTGCAGGCCTTTATCAACAAGGGCGAGCTGCTGACGCCGCTCTGATCCCCGCCTGAATATGAGGGTTCGCCGCGTGGCGCACCGTCCTATCCGGAGCGTTGTCACAAGCGGCGATCCGGTTTCTTACGTCTGTTTTACTGACATCTGGTTGTAGCGGCGCACCACAAGTGCGCCGTTTTCTTTTGCTGTTCAGGGCAGCTTCTGCAACGCCTCGCAACTGACGCTGTAGTTCTGCTGGCAGGCGCTGGTAAACAGGCGTCGGGCCTGGTTGGCGTCCAGCGGTACGCCTTGTTCGCCGCGCAGGTAGAGGTTGCCGAGGATGTGCTGGGCCATCGGGTTGCCGCCGGCTGCGGACTGGTTGAGGTACTTGAGCATCTGCTGCGGGTTGTTGAAATCCGGGTTGTCGCGGCCGGTATACAGGTAGGCCAGGCTGACTGCGGCCATGGCGTGGCCTTTGTCGGCGGCGAGCTTCCACCAGTACTCGGCCTGCTTGAGGTCCTTGTTTGGCTTGCCGACGAAATACAGGCTGCCGAGCTGGAACTGGCTGTCGAGGTCGCCACGGTTGGCCTGGCTACGCAGGTTGGCCTCGGCGACGCTGTTTTCGCGGGGTGCATCGGCTTGCTCGGTGGGCTGTTCGGTCTGGCTTTGTTCCGGTTGGCTGGCACAGCCGCCCAGCAGCCCGGTGCAGAGCAGTAACAACAGTGGACGATGGCGTAATGGCGCAATGTTCATGCGGATGGCTGCTCCCTTGATATGGCCTTGGCACTTAAGTTGAACCTGTGGCAGGTAAACACCAGACTGCAGGCTCGCACGCAAGTTGCGTGGCGCTCGAATGATCGGCTGCGCTGCAGGTTGCACAATCCATATCAGTTTGTCGCCTGCAGCGTTTCGCCTATGCACCAGAGCTGCGATTCTGGGTCATATTCGTGTCTCTCCGTGCATTCAAGCCTTCGAGGTATCCATGCAGATCAGCTCCAACTTCGACAGCGGCAATATCGAGGTCATCGACGCCAGCAACCCGCAGCAGGTGTTGCTGGCGATTCGTCCGGATCTCAACAGTGGGCATTTCCAGTGGTTCCATTTCAAGGTCGAAGGCTTGCAGCCTGGGCAGCGCTATGGCTTCAGCCTGGGCAACGCCGGGCAGTCGTCTTACCCGAATGCCTGGAGCGGTTACCACACCGTGGCCTCCTACGATCAGAGCGACTGGTTTCGGGTGCCTAGCCGCTTTGCCGACGGCGCGCTGAGCTTCGATATTGAGCCGCAGCACGAGCAGATCTGGTTCGCCTATTTCGAGCCCTATAGCCGTGAGCGCCATAGCCAGTTGATCGAGGATGCGCAGCGTTTGGCAGGCGCCGAGCTGTTTGCCACGGGAAAGAGTATCGAAGGCCGCCCCATCGAGTTGCTGCGTATCCGCCGCAACCCGCAGGCGCAGCGCAAGATCTGGCTGATCGCCCAGCAGCATCCCGGTGAGCATATGGCCGAGTGGTTTATGCAAGGGCTGCTTGAGCGCTTGCAGCTGCGCGACGATGCCGAGCTGAATGCCCTGCTGGACAAGGCCGACCTGTACCTGGTGCCGAACATGAACCCGGACGGCGCCTTCCGTGGTCATCTGCGTACCAACGTCGCTGGACGCGATCTTAACCGCGCCTGGCAGTCGGCCAGCGAGGCGGACAGCCCCGAGGTGTTTTTCGTCCAGCAGCAGATGCGCGCGGTGGGCGTCGACCTGTTTCTGGACATCCACGGCGACGAGGAAATCCCCCATGTGTTTGTCGCCGGCTGCGAAGGCAATCCGGGTTACAGCCCTCGCCTGCAGCGTCTGGAAAACCAGTTCAAGCAGTTGCTGATCGATAACGGTGCCGAATTCCAGACCACCTTCGGCTACACCCCCGATCAGTTCGGCCAGGCCAATACCAGCCTGGCCTGCAACGCGGTGGGCATGGAGTTCGATTGCCTGGCCTTTACCATCGAGATGCCGTTCAAGGACCACGACGACAACCCCAATCCGCACACCGGCTGGAACGGCGAACGTTCGATGCAGCTGGGTAAGGACGTGCTCAGCGTTGTCGCGGCGATGGTCGATGATTTGCGCTAAGGCATACGTTTAACGTCGCGCAGCGCCGGCTCGCTGTGGGCCACCACGGATGGCAGGACATAAAAAAGCCCGTCGCAAGGACGGGCTGAAGGTTTCACACACGAGGAGTAATCGGTGATGCAGGTGTTGCGGTGGATCTACAGCAGGGACAGCGGGTAGTTGAAGATCAAACGGTTTTCGTGCAGGTCCTGGCCAACGTCACGACGGACGGTTGAGTTACGCCATTTCACGTTGAGGTTTTTCAGCGCACCGCTCTGCACGGTATAGGCCAGCTCGGATTCGCGGCCCCACTCTTCGGCGTCATCGCGCCCCGCAGTTTTGATGTTGTCGCCGCTGACGTAGCGGTTCATCAAGGTCATGCCAGGAATGCCGAGGCCGGCGAAGTTGTAGTCATGACGAACTTGCCAGGAGCGCTCTTCCGGGTTGTCGTAGGAGTTGGTGAAGCCGTCGTTGACCAGCGTGCCGCCGCTGGCACCGTCGATACGCATGAACTTGGTGTCGCCATCCAGATGCTGGTAGGCCAGGGTGAAGGCGTTGTTGCCAGTCTTGGCGGTGAAGCTGCCCTGGTAGACCTTGTTGTCCAGCTTGCCGGCCTTGGCCGCGCCTTCATCCTTGCCGTCGACGTAGCCGAGGTTGGTGCTCAGCACCCAGTCGCCGACCGGTTGGCTGTGGGTCAGTTGCACGTAGCTCTGCTGGTAAACGTCTTCCAGTCGGGCGTGCCAGGCGCCGACCAGGGTGTTGTTGCCGTTGAACTTGTATTCACCGCCGCCGAAGTTGAAATCATCGCCTTCGACGCCGCTGTAGCTCATTTCTTCACGGCTGGCATCGTTACGCTGGCTGTTCTTCCAGAACTGACCACCGTAAAGGGTCAGGCCATCGAACTCGTTTGAGGTGATCTGCGCACCCTGGAAGGTTTGCGGCAGTGCACGCCCGTCGTCTGCGCGGAGGATCGGCAGCACGGCGAACCATTCACCGACTTTCAACTCGGTTTTCGACAGCATGGCTTTAGCCGCCACGGCCACGCGCCCGTAGCTGTCGGCCGAGTCACCGTCGTCATGTTTCGGCAGCAGACCGCTGCCTGTGGAACCGCCACCGCTGTCGAGTTTGATCGCGCCCAGAACCAGGGCATCCAGACCAAAACCAACAGTGCCTTGGGTAAAGCCAGAGCGTGCATCGATGATCATGCTCTGCGTCCACTCGGCGGCCTGGCCCTGGTCATCGCCATTAACCGCCGGCCCAGTGTGGTTAAGGAAGTTGCGGTTGAAGTAGTAGTTACGCAGGCCAATGTTGACCTTGGAGTCGTCGATAAAACCGGCAGCCTGGCTGCTGAGTGGCAGAGCGAGGGCCATGCTGCCTGCGGTGGTGAGCAGGGCGAGCGAGAGGGCATTGCGTGCAGTCATTGTTGTTGTGCTCCCATTTTTGAACAAGCCGTTCCCTTGCCGGCCTGAGTTGCCAGCGGCGAGCGAAAGGAACGAGTGAGTTGCCCCATGCCAGGGCGACAAGCGCGCCCTTGGTCGGGGGCGCGCCTCTGCTTCAGGCTTAGCCGTCGGCGAATTCAGTGGGGCGATACGTGAGTCGCCGGCGGCTCGGCCTGTTGGGCGGCGAGGCGGGGCGTGCTGTGGCAGGGCACAGGGTGAGCGATGTGGCGAGCGCGACAATCGTCATGATGAGACCTTGATTTTTGTTTTTATGATTTGTTGTATGTTGTCATACAACATTGGCTGGATTATCGACAGCCTCTGCTGGGTTTGTCAACGCATGCCAGACCAAAGTTGTATGGCTCCGGCAACGATTATTCACCGGATAGCCGTGCTTGATTGGCTGTAATCCTTGCTATGCAAGGGATTCTACAGTTTTCAGCGTTGGATTAAGGCGACTTGCGGCGCGCGGTTGGCACTCGCTAAGCGGCTGATCGCCGCGTAAAAGCGCTATTTCTGTGATTTTAGTTGTGCGATAACGTATGACGAATTACACCGTTTGGCCCAGTCATACTTTTGGAGACACACATGCCGCATTGCCTGGTTGAAGGCTCGCAAACCCTCACGCGCTTGATCACCCCGGCCGAACTGCTCGGCGTTGTCGAGGATGCGGCCGCGGCCACTCAGTTGTTCCAGCCGGGTGAGGTCAAGCTGCGCCTAAGCCTGTATGAGCATTTCAGTGTGGGCGGTACCCAGGAAGATTTTGTGCACCTGATTTTCTATATCCTCGCCGGGCGCACGGATGAGCAGAAGCGCCTGCTGTCACGGCAGATCGTGCGGGCGCTGGTCGAGCGCCTGCCGAGCGTCAATGCCGTGTCGCTGGATGTGCGCGATATCGACCGCGAAGTGTTCAGCAACAAGCGCAATTGCCTGCTGCCGGACTGAGCCGGTGACATTCGCCTGGGGCTGAAATAGAGTGCCGGGCACATATTCAGGCAGAGGTGTTTATGCAGCTGGCGGCTCCGATTCCCATTCTGCGCAGCTTCGATGAAGCCAAGGCGCGGGTGTTTTACTGCGAGTTTTTGGGTTTCAGCGAGGATTGGGCACATCGCTTCGAGGCGGGCTTGCCGCTCTATCTGCAAGTGTCCAGGGCGGGGTGCGTGCTGCATCTGTCCGAACACCACGGCGATTGCTGCCCCGGTGCGGCGCTGCGTATCAGTGTCGATGATCTGGATGCCTTGCACGCCGAGCTGACGGCGCGGGCGTATGGCAATGCGCGGCCGGGTATTACCAGCCAGCCCTGGGGACGTGATATGGCGGTGACCGATCCGTTTGGTAATCGGCTGATTTTTACTGATATTCGCGCGGCTTAACCGCGCGAATCAGGCTGCACCAACCGGCTGGTCGGCGCAGCACGAGTCACTTTAACCGCGGTAGTAGCGCTGCGGCACAAATGGGGTCTTGGCCACTTTCATCGCCACGCGCTTGCCGCGCACCATGGCCCATACCTCGGTATCCAGGGCGATATGGCTGCTCTGCAGATAGCCCATGGCCACTGGGGCGGCGAGAGTCGGGCCGAAGCCACCGCTGCATACGGTGCCGATCACCGTGCCGTCGGCATCAACAATTTCTGCGCCTTCACGTACCGGTACACGTTCCTGCGGCAGCAGGCCGACGCGCTTGCTGGCGACGCCTTGCTGTTGCTGGGCGAAGATCCGCTCGGCACCGGGGAAGCCGCCCGCGCGTGCGCCATCGGCGCGGCGTGGCTTGGAGATGGCCCACAGCAGGCTGGCTTCGATTGGCGTGGTGCTGGTGCTCATATCGTGGCCATACAGGCACAGACCAGCTTCCAGGCGCAGCGAGTCGCGGGCGCCAAGGCCGATGGCGGCCACTTCAGGTTCGGCCAGCAGGCTGCGCGCCAGGGTTTCGGCGTGGGCGGCTGGTACCGAGATTTCGAAGCCGTCTTCGCCGGTATAGCCGGAGCGGCTGACGTAGCAGTCGACACCGAGCAGGCGCACCGGAGCGAATTGCATAAAGGTCATCTTCGCCACTTCGGGTGCCAGGCGTGCGAGTACGTCGACGGCTTTCGGGCCTTGCAGGGCGAGCAGGGCGCGGTCGAAACAGGCTTCGATCTGGCACTGGCTGGCGATCTGCAGTTGCAGGTGCATCAGGTCCTGGTGCTTGCAGGCTGCGTTGACCACCAGGAACAAAGTGTCGTTGCCCAGGTTGGCGACCATCAGGTCGTCGAGGATGCCGCCCTGGTCATCGGTAAACATGGCGTAACGCTGCATGCCCACGGGCAGGTCGATGATATCCACCGGCACCAGACGCTCCAGGGCCTGCGCTGCCTGCGGGCCGCGCAGAATGATCTGACCCATATGCGAGACGTCAAACAGGCCGGCGGATTCGCGGGTGTGCAGGTGTTCCTTCATCACCCCGAGCGGGTACTGCACCGGCATGTCGTAGCCGGCGAACGGCACCATGCGTGCGCCCAGTTCGAGATGCAGGGCATGTAGTGGGGTTTTTGCCAGGGTTTCAGTGCTCATACAGCTCTCCGGTAGGGTGCGCCGTGCGCACCGTTAGAGGGGGTGGTGCGCACGGCGCACCCTACGAATCAGCATTCAATGATGTTGACAGCCAGGCCGCCGCGGGCGGTTTCCTTGTACTTGTTGTTCATGTCGGCACCGGTCTGGCGCATGGTGCGGATCACTTTATCCAGCGAAACGAAGTGCTGGCCGTCGCCGCGCAGGGCCATGCGTGCGGCGTTGATCGCCTTGACCGAGCCCATGGCGTTGCGTTCGATACAGGGCACCTGGACCAGGCCGCCGATGGGGTCGCAGGTCAGGCCAAGGTTGTGTTCCATGCCGATCTCGGCGGCGTTTTCCACCTGGTTGACACTGCCGCCGAGTACTTCACATAAGGCACCAGCAGCCATCGAACAGGCTACGCCGACCTCGCCTTGGCAGCCGACTTCGGCGCCGGAGATCGAGGCGTTTTCTTTGTAGAGGATGCCGATGGCGGCGGCGGTGAGCAGAAAGCGCACCACGCCGTCGTCGTTGGAACTGGGGATAAAGCGGCTGTAGTAATGCAGCACCGCCGGCACGATACCGGCCGCTCCATTGGTGGGCGCGGTGACCACGCGGCCGCCGCTGGCGTTTTCTTCATTCACCGCCAGGGCGTAGAGGTTGACCCAGTCGAGCACGCTGAGGGCGTCACGCAGCGCGGCTTCGGGGTTCTTGCACAGCTGACGGTGCAGATCGGCGGCGCGGCGTTTGACCTTGAGGCCGCCGGGCATGATGCCCTCGTTGCGGCAACCGGCTTCGACGCAATCCTGCATCACCTGCCAGATATGCAGCAGGCGCGCGCGGGTCTCGGCTTCCGGGCGCCAGGCGGCCTCGTTGGCTAGCATCACCTGGCTGATCGACAGCTTGTGTTCGGCGCAGTGGGCCAGCAGCTGCTTGCCGGTGGTAAAGGGGTATTGCAGGACGGTGCTGTCTTCGACGATGCGGTCGGCCCCGGCGGCCTGTTCATCGACCACGAAGCCGCCGCCCACCGAGTAATACTCGCGTGAGCGGATCTGCAACCCAGCGGCGTCGAAGGCGCGAAAGATCATGCCGTTGGGGTGAAAGGCCAGCGGCTTGCGGATCATTGCCAGATGCTGTTTTTCGACAAAGCGGATGGCTTTTTCGCCGAGCAGATTGAGTTCACCGCTGCTGCGAATCGTCGCCAGGCGGTCGTCGACGCTGCTGGTATCGACCGTGTCCGGCTGCTCGCCTTCCAGGCCAAGCAGTACGGCTTTATCGCTGCCATGGCCCTTGCCGGTGGCACCGAGAGAGCCGTATAGCTCCACTTTCACGGCATCGGTGGTGGCCAGTAAATCATCGCGGCGCAGGCCTTCGGCAAAGCGCAGGGCGGCCAGCATCGGGCCGACGGTGTGCGAGCTGGACGGGCCGATGCCGATCTTGAAAAGGTCAAAAACGCTAAGTGACATGCTTGCTCCGACTTCTGGTCTGATCGCGGTATAGCTGTGTGTAGGAGCGGGCCATGCCAGCGATACGCGGTGACATTCGCGGGCAAGGCCCGCTCCTACGGTCCGTCTGAACCAGTGCGTTATCTAGTTAGCGTAGACCGGGAAGCTGGCACATAAGTCCGCAACCTGACCACGAACGCGCTCGATCACGGCCGGGTTTTCCAAGTCGTCGAGGATGTCGCAGATCCAGCCGGCCAGGGTGCGGCACTCGCCCTGCTTAAAGCCGCGTGTAGTGACTGCTGGAGTGCCGATGCGGATGCCGGAGGTGACAAACGGCGACTGCGGGTCATTCGGCACGGCGTTCTTGTTCACCGTGATATGCGCTGCGCCCAGGGCTGCATCGGCGGCCTTGCCGGTGAGGCCCTGCTTGATCAGGCTGACCAGCATCAGGTGGTTGTCGGTGCCGCCGGAGACCACGTCGTAGCCGCGTGCAACGAACACTTCGGCCATAGCCTGGGCGTTGTTGATCACCTGCTGCTGGTAGGTTTTGAAGCCTGGCTCCAGCGCTTCCTTGAAGCACACCGCCTTGGCTGCGATCACATGCATCAGCGGGCCGCCCTGGCTGCCGGGGAATACGGCAGAGTTGAGCTTCTTCTCGATCTCTTCATTGGCCTTGGCCAGGATCAAGCCGCCGCGCGGGCCGCGCAGGGTTTTATGGGTGGTGGTGGTCACCACATCGGCAAAGGGCAGCGGATTCGGATACAGACCAGCGGCCACCAGGCCAGCGACGTGAGCCATATCGACAAACAGCAGGGCACCGACCTTGTCGGCGATGGCGCGGAAACGGGCGAAATCCAGGGTGCGCGAATAGGCACTGAATCCGGCGACGATCATCTTCGGCTTGTGCTCGACGGCCAGGCGCTCGACCTCGGCGTAATCGATCAGGCCCTGTTCGTCGATGCCGTACTGCACGGCGTTGTACAGCTTGCCGGAGGACGACACCTTGGCGCCGTGGGTCAGGTGACCGCCATGGGCCAGGCTCATACCGAGTATGGTATCGCCGGCATTCAGCAGCGCCAGGTACACCGCGCTGTTGGCGGATGAACCGGAGTGCGGCTGCACGTTGGCGTAGTCCGCACCGAACAACTGCTTGGCGCGCTCGATGGCCAGCGCCTCGACCTTGTCAACATGCTCGCAACCGCCGTAGTAACGCTTGCCTGGGTAGCCTTCGGCGTACTTGTTGGTCAGGCCGCTGCCCTGGGCCTGCATCACGCGCTGGCTGCAGTAGTTTTCCGAGGCAATCAGCTCGATATGGTCTTCCTGGCGCTGCTCTTCTGCGTTGATCGCGGCGAGCAGGGCCTCATCGTAGCCTTGCAGTTGGTCGTGCTTGCTGAACATGGTGAGGCCCTCTGGTTTTTATATGAGGTGCAGCTAACCCGCCTCGGGTAGAGGTGAGTTGAAATTCTTGGGTGAAGCTAAACGTTGAACCATCCCCTCGCCCCTCTGGGGAGAGGGTTAGGGTGAGGGGAGGTTTTCAGCGGTGCTTAAGCGTCCTGATACGCCTCGATGGACGGGCAGGCGCAGATCAGGTTGCGGTCGCCGAACACGTTGTCCACGCGGCCGACCGGCGGCCAGTACTTGGCCTCGATCAGGCTGGCCACTGGGTAAACGGCCTGCTCGCGGCTGTAAGCGTGGGTCCACTCGCCGACCAGTTCCAGGGCGGTGTGCGGGGCGTTTTTCAGCGGGTTGTCGTTGGCATCCAACTGGCCAGCTTCCACCGCACGAATCTCATTGCGGATGGCGATCATTGCGTCACAGAAGCGGTCCAGCTCTTCCTTGGATTCGCTTTCGGTCGGCTCGATCATCAGGGTGCCGGCAACCGGGAAGGACATGGTCGGGGCGTGGAAGCCGAAGTCGATCAGGCGCTTGGCCACGTCGTCGACGCTGATGCCGCTGCTGTCCTTGATAGGACGGATATCCAGAATGCACTCGTGCGCCACCAGGCCGTTGCTGCCCGAGTACAGCACGGGGTAGTGCTCTTCCAGGCGGCGGGCGATGTAGTTGGCGTTGAGGATGGCCATCTGCGAGGCGCGCTTGAGGCCTTCGCCGCCCATCATGCTGATATACATCCAGGTGATCGGCAGAATGCTGGCGCTGCCGAACGGCGCGGCGCTGACGGCCCCTTCCTTGCGGGCCATATGGCCGTGGCCAGGCAGGAACGGAATCAGGTGCTCTTTCACGCCAATCGGGCCGACGCCTGGGCCGCCACCGCCGTGGGGGATGCAGAAGGTCTTGTGCAGGTTCAGGTGCGACACGTCACCGCCGAACTTGCCTGGGGCGCACAGGCCGACCATGGCGTTCATGTTGGCGCCGTCGATATACACCTGGCCGCCGTTGTCGTGGACGATCTGGGCGATCTCGCGGATGCCTTCCTCGAACACGCCGTGGGTCGACGGGTAGGTGATCATGATCGCGGCCAGACGCTCTTTGTGCTCTTCGGCCTTGGCCTTGAGGTCAGCGATATCGACGTTGCCGCTGCTGTCGCAGGCAGTCACCACCACGCGCATACCGGCCATGCTGGCGGTCGCCGGGTTGGTGCCGTGGGCCGATTGCGGGATCAGGCAGATATCGCGCTGATCATCGCCACGGCTCAGGTGGTAAGCACGGATAGCCAACAGACCCGCGTACTCGCCCTGGGAGCCGGCGTTCGGCTGCAGGGAGATGCCGTCGTAACCGGTAGCCGCGCAGAGCATGGCTTCCAGTTCAGTGGTCAGTTGGGTGTAACCCTGGCTCTGTTCGGCCGGGGCGAAGGGGTGCAGGCTGCCGAACTCGGCCCAGGTCACCGGGATCATTTCGCTGGCGGCGTTGAGCTTCATGGTGCAAGAGCCCAGCGGGATCATGCTGCGGTCCAGCGCCAGGTCCTTGTCGGCCAGCTTGCGCAGATAGCGCATCAGCTCGGTTTCGCTGTGGTAGCGATTGAACACTGGGTGAGTGAGGATTTCGCTTTCGCGCAGCAGGCCTTTTGGCAGCTGGGCGATTACACCGGCCGCCAGTTCCGCGAAGGCTGGTACGGCCTTGCCCTCGGCGAATACTGCCAGCTGGGCTTCGACTGCGGCCTGGTCGCTGGTTTCATCCAGGGAGAGGCCCAGACGCTCGCTGTCGACTTCACGCAGGTTGATCCCGGCCTTGCGCGCAGCAGCGTGCAGGGCAGCGGTTTTGCCGCCGGTGGCCAGGGTCAGGGTGTCGAAGAAGAATTCCTGCTCAACGCTGTAACCCAGGGCGCGCAGGCCTTTGGCCAAGATCGCGGTGAACTGGTGTACGCGCTGGGCGATCTGGGTCAGGCCTTTCGGGCCGTGGTACACGGCGTACATGCTGGCGATGTTGGCCAGCAGCACCTGGGCGGTACAGATGTTACTGGTGGCCTTCTCGCGGCGGATATGTTGCTCGCGGGTCTGCATGGCCAGGCGCAGGGCCGGCTTGCCGAAACGGTCGATCGACATGCCGACCAGGCGGCCCGGCATATCACGCTTGAACGCGTCGCGGGTGGCGAAGTAGGCGGCGTGCGGGCCACCGAAGCCCAGCGGCACACCGAAACGCTGCGCACTGCCCAGGGCCACGTCGGCGCCGAACTCGCCTGGTGCGGTAAGCAGAGTCAGGGCCAGCAGGTCAGCGGCGACGGCGACCAGGGCACCGGCTGCGTGGAAGCGCTCGACCAGTTCGCGGTAATCGAAGATATCGCCATTGCTTGCCGGGTATTGCAGCAGCGCGCCGAAGTAGGCGCTGGCATCAGTAATCGCGGCTTCGTCACCAATCACCACTTCGATGCCCAGCGGCTCGGCACGGGTGCGCAGCACGTCGAGGGTCTGTGGATGGCAATGCTGGGAGGCGAAGAAGGCGTTGCTGGCCTTGTTCTTCGACAGGCGCTTGCAGAAGGTCATGGCCTCGGCAGCGGCGGTGGCTTCATCCAGCAGGGAGGCGTTGGCGATCTGCATACCGGTGAGGTCGCTGATCAGGGTCTGGAAGTTCAGCAGCGACTCCAGGCGGCCTTGGGAAATCTCTGGCTGGTACGGGGTGTAAGCGGTGTACCAGGCCGGGTTTTCCAGCAGGTTGCGCAGGATCGGGCTTGGCGTGTGGGTGCCGTAGTAGCCCTGGCCGATAAAGGTCTTGAGCTGCTGATTCTTGCCGGCGATGGTCTTGATCTTGGCCAGGGCGTCGGCTTCCGACAGGCCCGGCTGGGCGCCCAGCACGCTGGTGCCCTTGATGCTCTCTGGGATGACGTTATAGGTCAGCGCGTCGATGCTGGCGTAGCCGAGCAGTTCGAGCATGGCAGCGGTATCGGCGTCACGTGGGCCGATATGGCGGGCGACAAATTCGTTCTGGGTGGTCAGCTTGGTCATCACAATCTCTCAGGCGTCAGCATTGGCGTTGAGCAGGCGCTCGTAGGCGGCCTGGTCGAGCAGGTCGGCTACCGCGCTGGCATTGGCCGGACGGAAACGGAAGAACCAACCCTTGCCCAGGGGATCTTCGTTGACCAGCTCAGGGCTGGATTCTAGCTCGGCATTGACCTCGACCACCTCACCGTCCAGCGGCATGGCGATATTGCTCGCAGCTTTTACCGATTCCAGCACGGCCACTTCGTCACCCTCGGCGTAGCTCTGGGCTTCTGGCAGCTGAACGAATACCACGTCACCCAGGGCTTCCTGGGCATAGGCAGTGATGCCCACGGTAACCAGACCATCGGCATCCTGACGCAGCCATTCGTGCTCAACGGTAAAACGCAATTCGCTCATGTGAACTCCTCAAGGGTGGTGACTCGCCCTTTCTGCTGGGGGCGATGTGCTGGACGCGCGTGCCGGGCACGAGCGAAAGGTGGAAAGACCATAGCAAAGTAGGTGCCATTGTTATTTTTATCAATAAAAACAATAAGTTAAGTTGTTTTCAGGGGTTCGATCTTGTAGCGTCTGTAGCGATTTCGATACGAGCATGACCAATTCATCTATAGAGCACCGCGCAAAGGCTCTGGCGTCGCGGGCTGAACGCTTTGTGTCGCTTTCATTACGATGTATTTAAATCGATACGGTGTTCTGCCCAAACCCCCCATGATCAGCCCTGGTACCGGTGCTGCCATATGGACTGCATGATTACGCTTGGAGCCGCCATTACCTCCAACGAGCCAGCAGGGCCATTCACCCACCCTATAAAGCACCATTGAAATGCTCCATGGACCGGCTGCAAAGCGGCTTTTTAGAGGCGCATTCACTCTTTCGGCTGACAGGGCAAATACCTCTTTCGGGCGCTTATCCCGGATCAGGCGGCTGAGTAGCTTGTGGGCTCTACATGAAAAACCCGCTTTCCAGGAGAGTCGCATGACAACAAGAACAAGACATGCCTACTTCCAGCCCTGCGCACTGGCCGTGGCTGTCGCTTTGGGCGGCATTGCGCCGGCCCAGGCTGTGACCTTTAACATTGGTGAAATCGAGGGGGAGTTCGATTCATCCTTGTCGGTCGGCGCTAGCTGGTCGACCCAGGGTGCCGATCCAGATCTAATCGGCACCGTCAATGGTGGCAAGGCGCAGGCCTCAACCGGCGATGACAACCGCCTGAACTTCAAGAAAGGGGAGACTTTTTCGAAGATCTTCAAGGGTATTCATGATCTGGAATTGAAGTACGGCGATACCGGCGTATTCGTGCGTGGCAAGTACTGGTATGACTTTGAGCTGAAAGATGAAAGTCGTCTGTTCAAAGACATCGATGAT
Organism: Pseudomonas sp.; assembly: GCA_035655415.1. Taxonomy (GTDB): domain Bacteria; phylum Pseudomonadota; class Gammaproteobacteria; order Pseudomonadales; family Pseudomonadaceae; genus Aquipseudomonas. The sequence goes on along the minus strand of DASRUM010000023.1, from coordinate 25,898 downwards.
CACAACCGCAAGGAAGCAGCGCAGTCTTCCGGTGCACAGATTCTCGATGCCTTTCTCTACCACAATTACAACATTGCCGATCTACCAGGCAGCGTGCGGGTCGGTAAACAGGTGGTCAGCTGGGGCGAGAGCACCTTTATCGGCAACAGCATTAACTCGATCAACCCAGTGGATGCGGCTGCATTCCGCCGTCCTGGTGCGGAGATCAAGGAAGGCCTGATCCCCGTCAACATGTTCTATGTCTCGCAAACCTTGACCGACAATCTGTCCATGGAGGCGTTCTACCAGCTTGAGTGGGATCAGACCATTGCCGATAACTGCGGCACCTTTTTCTCTAGTTCCGATGTCGTTGCCGATGGCTGCGACAACAATCTGACCGTTCCAGGTAGTACCACCCCGGAGGCGGTTGCGGGTATCCGTGCCTTGCAACCTTTTGCCGCAGCGACGGGGGTGGGCTTTGATATAGAAAATGAAGGTGTGGTCGTTCCCCGTGGTGGCGACCGCGATGCCCGTGACTCCGGTCAGTTTGGCCTGGCATTGCGCTGGCTGGGTGATAACACGGAGTACGGCGCGTACTTTATGAACTATCACAGCCGTACTCCTTTCTTTAATACCCAGACTGCTGATGCAGCGACGTTCGGTCAGTTCGCTGGGGCGCCTGCAGCGGCTGATCCATCGACTACCCTGGGTGCTCTTTGCTCCGCATTTGGCGGCTTCCCTGCGTGCTTTGGCAACGCCACCTTCAACGCCTCGGTTCCTTCCTTAGCGCAAGTCACGGCGCTGGGTAATGGTCAGTATTTCCTGAGCTATCCCGAAGACATCCGCCTCTATGGTATGAGCTTCTCCACCGTGTTACCTACCGGTACATCGTGGGCGGGTGAGGCGAGCTACCGGCCTAATGCACCCGTTCAGATCAACAGCACGGCGCTTAACACCGCACTGGTCAATCCGCTCACTGGCGGTACGGCTGCCCCCACGATCGAGACTACACCTGGTGCGGAAAACGCCGGTTACCGGCGCAAAGAAATCACCCAGGTGCAAACCACTTTTACCCATTTCTTTGATCAAGTGCTGGGTGCCAGTCGTTTGACTGTTGTAGGTGAGATCGGTGCCGCCCACGTTGGCGGGCTGGAAAGAACGGCTGATCTGCATTACGGCCGCGATTCCATCTATGGCGCATACAGCGATGCCAATGACGATGGCTTTGTCACCTCCACTTCCTGGGGTTACCGCATGCGCGGCATCTTGGAGTACTCAAACGCGTTCGCCGGGGTGAACCTGCGTCCGAGCGTGTCCTGGTCTCATGATGTCGATGGTTACGGCCCCAATGGTCTTTTCAACGAAGGTTCCAAGGCTGTCAGCTTGGGCTTGGATGCCGATTACAAGAACACTTACAACGCGAGCCTCAGTTACACCGACTTCTTCGGTGGTGATTACAACACGTCAATTGACCGTGACTTTGTAGCCCTGAGCTTTGGTGTGAACTTCTAATCAATGCAGCGCAAAAAGGATCTGTACATGATGATAAACACAAGAATCCTGCAAACCGGAGCGCTGGTGCTGACCTTGCTGGCCAGCAGCGTGATGGCGGCCGTCAGCGAGCAGGAAGCTGCCCAGCTGGGCAGCGCCCTGACCCCGCTGGGTGCGGAAATGGCCGGTAATGCGGACGGCAGCATTCCAGCCTGGACCGGTGGCCTGGCAACTGACGCGGGTGCGGTAGATGACAAGGGGTTCCTCGCGGACCCGTTTGCCAATGAACAGCCTCTGCTCACCATTACCGCTGCCAACGCTGCGCAATACCAGGACAAGCTCTCCCCAGGGCAGTTGGCCATGCTGCAGCGCTACTCCAGCTATAAAATCCCGGTGTATCCAACTCACCGCACCGCTGCAGTGCCAGATGCCATTTATGCCGCAGCCAAGCAGAGCGCGCTGAAGACCACCGCGATTGACGGGGGTAACGGCTTGCAGAACTTCGCGGACAGCCGCTATTACGCGTTCCCGATCCCGAAAAGTGGTGTTGAGGTTATTTGGAACCACATCACTCGCTACCGGGGTGGCAACGTACAGCGTCTCATTGCCCAGGCAACTCCGCAGACCAATGGTTCATACAGCATTGTTAAGTTCGCGGATGAAGTGGCGGTTCCGTCGGATATGCCGGATATCGACCCTGCCAAGGCGGCCAACGTGCTGCTGTACTTCAAGCAGCGTGTCACTGCGCCGTCGCGTCTAGCTGGTAACGTACTGCTGGTCCACGAAACCATTGACCAGGTGAAGGAGCCGCGCCTGGCATGGATCTACAACGCCGGTCAGCGTCGTGTTCGCCGCGCGCCGCAGGTGGCCTATGACGGGCCGGGTACTGCTGCCGACGGCATGCGTACCGCCGACAACTTCGACCTGTTCTCCGGTGCTCCAGATCGCTACGACTGGAAGCTGGTGGGCAAGAAGGAGATGTACATCCCCTACAACAGCTACAAATTGGACTCGCCATCGCTGAAATACGATGACGTGCTTCAGGCCGGCCATATCAATCAGGATCTGACCCGTTATGAGCTGCACCGGGTTTGGGAAGTTGAGGCGACCTTGAAGTCGGATGAGCGCCATATCTATGCCAAACGCCATATGTACTTCGACGAAGACACTTGGCAGCTTGCGCTGGTTGATCACTACGACGGCCGTGGTCAGTTGTGGCGTGTTGCCGAAGGGCATGCGCAGAACTACTACAACCATAAAACACCGGGTTACACCCTCGAAGCGCTTTATGACCTGGTGGCTGGTCGCTACTTGGCGCTGGGTATGAAGAACGAAGAGAAAATGGCTTACAACTTCGGTTTCAAAGCCTCTGCTGCGGATTTCACCCCTGCCGCGCTGCGTAATAGCGGCGTGCGTTAAACCCGCCGCTTGGTAAAGAGTTACTCCGTGATTGGGCGGCCTTCGGGCCGCCTTTTTTATCGCTCGCCATCACATGTCGTGATAGAACTGTGAGCCTTGGCCATTGCGGTTTAGCCTGCAATGATCCGGTTCCTGCAAGAACAATAAAACGAGCCGTCATGAACGCATTAGCGCCATTCTCGCTGAGCGCCGCAGCGTCTTCCTGTGGCAGCGTACAACGCCCGCCGCCTGGGCATATTGCTCGGCTATCCCTGCAGCAGCGCCTGCTGGCGCACGACTGTCGTCTGCGCTTGCTGGTCGGCCCGGCCGGCTTTGGCAAAACAGTATTGCTGGCCGACTGCGCCCGTGAATGCCCCGCCAATTACCGCCTACTCTGGCTTACCTGCGCTGGCGAAGGCCTACATGCTGAGCAATTGGCTCAGCAACTGGGCAAGCTGCTTGATTACCCCGCAGACCTCAGCATTGGCGAGTTGCTGGCAACCCTGACGCAGGAGTCGCGGCCGCTGTGGATCATGCTCAATGACTATCCGGCGCAACCGAATCACGCCCTCGATGACTTTCTTAATCAACTGCTGATGGTCACCCCGCCGGGCATCTGCTGGTGGTTGGGTAGCCGGCGGCGGCCGGCCTGCAACCTCTCGCGCTTGTTGCTGGAAGGCGAGCTACTCGAACTGGGGGCTAGCGAACTTGCCTTCAGCGAAGCGGAAGTGTTCGCCTGGTTGCAACAGCTGGATCCTACCCGCAGCGCCTGGGCGCACGATCTACATGAGCTGACCCAAGGCTGGCCTGCGGCCTTGCGTTTGCTCCTTCTGGCTGCCCAAGCCGAACCGACAGCGCTGAGCGCGCCGCAGGACGGCGAGCATGATCAGCTGCTTGCCGAGTACGTCGAGCGCGAAGTGCTGCAAGGGTTGCCGGATGAGTTGCTGCAGATGCTCCAGCAACTGGCCCAGCTGCCGCGCTTCAATCCGGCGCTGTGTGATCATCTGTTTGGTGTGGGCGAGGGCGCGCAGTGGTTGCGCGCGCTGATCGAGCGCGGCGTGTTTATTCAGGAGTTGGACGCAGCCAAGGGCTGGTATGTGCTGTTCCCGCCGCTGGCTCGGCTACTGCAGCGGCAGGCAGCGAATCTTCCGTGCAGCGCCCTGCATGTACATGCCAGCCAGTGGTTTGCCAGCCATGGCGATATCCGTACGGCGGTGGAGCACGCCTTGTTGGCCGGGCAGCCAGAAGTGGCCGGCAGTTTTCTCGAGCGCTTTACTGAAGAACAGGTATTGCAAGGCCAGGACCTGGCATTGATTCTGCGCTGGCGCTGCGAATTGCCAGAGAGCCTGCTGTGCAGCACGCCGCGGCTGATTCTGCTCAACGCCTGGGTGTTGCTGCTGGTCGGCCGTCTGGATGAAGCGCAGACCTGTATCAATCAACTGGCACGTTTTCAGCCGCGCAGTGACGGTGCGCGGACCCGCGAGCTGTTCGCTCACTGGCAAGCCATCCAGGGCATCATCGCCTACGGCCGAGTCTGCGCTGTGGATGCCCGCAGCCATCTGCATGATGCCCTGCAGGGGCTGCCGCAAAGCGCGTGGGCGCAGTCGCTGCTGTGTCGTTCGGCGTTGACCCTGGTGGCCATTGGTGAAGGTCAGCTGGAGGTGGCGCAGAAGCTCAGTTTCGAAGCCTTGAAGCAGGCGCGCCTGCATGGCAACCCAGTGTTTGAAGCCTTGCTGGAGTTGGACCATGCGCTGCTGCTGGAGACCCGTGGCGAGTTTGCTCGTGCCGAAGCGCTGCTGCAGCGGGTGCTGACGGCAACCGCGCCGGCCGCCTTGCGCAACACGCCGGTACTGGCACGCCTTGAGCTACGCTTGGGGCGTCTGCGGTTGCGCCAGGGCCGTGCGGATGAAGCGGAAGCGGCGCTGCAACGTGGGCTTGAGCATGCCCTCGCTTGTGGCGATCCGGGAGCGTTTCATGGCTACCTCGGCTTGGCCGAGTTGGCGATGGGGCAGGGCGATATGGCCACAGCCTTTGCTCATCTTGGGCAGGCCGAGCGGCAGATGCAGCGCCAGCACGTCACCGAAACCCTGTACCGCGGCACCCTGTTGCTGGCCAGCAGTCATCTGTGGATTGCCCAGGGGCACTATGCGCGGGCGCGCGTCGCGGCGACCCGGGTGCTGGATTATGAACAGCGGGTTAAAGCGGTGCTGCCGACGCCGAATTTCCCCGAGTTGATCCCACGCTTTCAGGCGTTATTGCTACAACTGGATCGTGTGCAGGGCGAAGATGTGCGCGAGCCTATGCGGCAGTTGCTGGAGCAAGTATCAGCCCAGGGCCGGCAGGCGTTGCTCAGCGACTTGTGGCTTAGCTATGCCGAAGCCTGCGCAGCCAGTGACGATAAAGTAGGCGCCGAACAGGCCCGACAGACCGGCCAGGCGCTGCAGCGGCGCTTGGGTTATCTGCGCCCATGGTTTCGCGTCGCCAGCCAGATTGATAATGCGGCGAGTGCTGCGCCCGCCACTAACGCCAATGCTTTGAGCAGCCGCGAACTGGCGGTGCTCGGTTTGATCGCCCAGGGATTGTCCAATCAGGAAGTGGCCGAGCAGCTGTTTATTTCCCTGCACACGGTGAAAACCCACGCCCGGCGGATCAACGGCAAGCTGGGCGTGGCGCGGCGTACTCAGGCGGTGGCTAAGGCCAAGGCGTTGGGCTTTTTTTAGGCTATGCCCCAATGATGTGTTGCATGGGGAGTTTAGAATTGAGTCCTTCTTGCTGGGGCGGCAATGGGTAGGGTGCGCTGTGCGCACCAAGGCGGGCAGCGAACACTGGTGCGCACGGCGCACCCTACAGGTCCGGGTCATCTCACTCTCAGTAGCAATAGTCGGATGCAACACGCTGTTGGGACATAGCCTTTTTTTTAGTGCAGCGCCGGGCTGGCGCTGAGTAGGCGTAGACGCTGGCTGAGTTGCAGGTGCTGCGCCGGGTCATCGCTGAGCAACAGGGCGCACTGCAGATCGAAGCGCTCGCCCTGTGGGCACTCCAGTAATTGATAAATCTCCGCGCGGGCCAGGTGGTCATGCAGGGTCGGCGTGCCAAGCAGCAGCACGCGCTCGGCATCGCGCAGCGCGGCCAGCGGGTCATCGTCCAGTTGATGCAGTTGCCGCAGGTTGCGCGACAAACGCTGCAACATGCTGCGCGCATCGCAGGGCTGCAGCTGGCTGGCGCTTAATTCGGCAGTCGGGCCCAAATGGCGTTGCAGCAATTCGCGGCACTCGCGGGTATACAGGCGCCGGCCGCTGCACGGGTCGAGCAAGTGATCGGCGCCCGGCACGCGTAGCAGAAAGTACCCGGGAAAGTTCACCCCCTGCAGCGGAATCCCCAAACGCCTGGCCAGCTCCAGCGCGAGCAGTGCCAGGGATAACGGCTGGCCACGACGGCGCAGCAACAGCTGATCAAGCATTGCCGCCCTTGGCCGCAGCGGGCGTTCGTCGTCTTCATGAAAATCCAGCTCACTCAGCCTGCGCAGCAGCGGTTGCGCTAGTTCCTGCAGCGGCAGATTGGGCAAGCCCTGGCTGACCTGCTGCTGCAAACCGTTAAGTCGTTGCAGCACCTCTGCCGGTTGCAGCGTGGGCTGGTGCTCTGCGGCAATCCATAGCGCTGCTTCGAACAGCGCAGGCGGGTTTTGCTCCAGGCAGGCGAGGCAGGCGGCGCGTGGGGTCATAACAATCTCCCGATGTCACTGGCTTTGTAGTCAAGCGCCGAGGCTTCGTCCAGTGGATTGTTGTGCGGGAGCCATATCGCAACTGACCACTGGGCGGGTGCCTGCAAAGCCACGGCCTATACTGATGTGCAAATCAGTACGGGAGCCACAGCATGTTCGCCATGATGGAAACCGCCCGGCTGGAGTCGTTGCACTTCGCCGTGGACCCGCAGACCGGTCTGCAGGCCATGATCGCCATCCACAACAGTCGCTTGGGCCCTGCACTGGGTGGCTGTCGTTACCTACCCTACGCCGACACGCAAAGCGCGATTGAGGATGTGCTGCGTCTGGCCAAAGGCATGAGCTACAAGGCAGCGCTAGCCGGCCTGCAACAGGGCGGCGGCAAGGCGGTGATTATTCGTCCTGCGCATGTCGACAATCGCGGTGCGTTGTTTGAAGCCTTCGGCCGGTTTATCGAAACCCTGAACGGTCACTACATCACGGCCATGGATAGCGGCACTTCCAGCGTCGATATGGACTGCATCGCCCAGCACACTCAGCACGTCACCAGCACCACTGCCGAGGGTGATCCTTCGCCGCACACAGCCATGGGTGTATTTACCGGCATTCGTGCCACCGCCCTGGCACGCCTCGGCAGCGACAACTTGGAAGGCTTGCGTGTGGCGATTCAGGGCCTGGGCAATGTGGGTTATGCGCTGGCCGAGCAACTGCATGCTGCGGGGGTGGAACTGCTGGTCAGCGATCTGGATCAGGGCCGTGTGCAATTGGCGGTCGAGCAATTGGGCGCGCGGCCGGTGGCCAGCGAGGCCTTGCTCGCCACCCCGTGCGACATTCTTGCGCCCTGCGGGCTGGGCGGCGTGCTGAACCACACCACAGTTGGCCAGCTGCGATGCTCGGCAGTGGCGGGGGCGGCGAACAATCAGCTGGCCAGCGCCGATATCTCCGACAGCCTGCAAGCACGGGGGATTCTTTATGCGCCGGACTATGTGATCAACGCCGGCGGCCTGATCTATGTGGCGCTGAAGCATCAGGGCGAGCCGCTGCCAGCGATCACCGCACATCTGACGCAGATCAGCCGGCGGTTGACCGAAATCTTCGGCCATGCCCAGGCCGATAAACGCTCACCGGCAAGGGTCGCCGATGCCATTGCCGAGCGCTTGTTATATGGCTGAGTTTGTATTCGTTATAAACACAAAACCCCAGTCACTGACTGGGGTTTTGTTTACTGCTGCTGGCGTTACTCGGCAGCAGGTTCGCTCAGTTCACTCAAGGCGTCGGGCTGGTTCTTGAACGCCTTGGCGAAGATGTCACGGTTCTTCGCCATATAAATCCCCAGCTCTTCACCCTGGGCTTCATTCAGCGATGGCACGGCTTTTTGCAGCACCTCGGTGAGCAGCTCGGCCAGTTCGAGCATTTTGTCATGACGGTCGGCTTCGGCTTTATCCATGAATAAACGCTCCAAATCCCGGCTGCTGCGGTACACCACTTCGACGGCCATTCATCACCTCTACGCCTTCACGCTGATGGGTTGCAATAAACTGTTTATTTGTACAGTGGTTGCGAGCATAAAGAACTCGCCTGCATTTGGCCAGCAGCAATTGCCATGCCGGCTAACAACATAGCCGATTCTTCAGGATGCAACAGCCAGCCGCCAGCATGGCGCGGCGGTTGCAGGTGCTTTTTCGCCCGCAGCAAGCTTCTTCTACTGACACTGTTAGATGATGACGCGCGGTGCTGTCGTCATTTTCGATCTTCTAGGAGCTTTTATGGGTAAGCCAAACTGGGCCGAGCTGATGCGCGAGCGCATGCATGGGCTCGCGGAATCGCTGGGCAATCTGTTGATGGAGGCGTTCCACTACCTGGCGCTGTTCGCCATCGGCGCCATCACCGCCTGGGCAGCGGTCATGGCCTTTCTTGGCATGTTGGACAAAGGCCATATCACGGTAGATGACATCCTGCTGTTGTTTATCTACCTGGAATTGGCAGCGATGGTGGGGATTTATTTCAAGACCAACCATATGCCGATCCGCTTCATGATCTATGTGGCGATTACCGCGCTGACCCGTCTGATGATTTCCGATATCTCGCACAACCATAAACCCGACATGGGCGTGGTGATGGTCTCCGGGGCGATTCTGTTGCTGGCGCTGGCGATCTTTGTGGTGCGCTATGCCTCCTCGCGCTTTCCGGCGGTGCAGGCCGGCGGTGCGCGGAAAAAGACCAATGCGGCGGATGAGGCGGCCGAGCGTGATGATGCGCAGAGCGATGACTGAGGCATCAGTCGCTTAACGGCGCAAACAGCGCCTGCAGGTCGTCCTCACTGAGCTGCAGCTGGGTCTGGCTACCGCCTTCCAGCACGCCGCGGGCCAAGTTGGCTTTGGCCTGCTGCAGTTGCTGGATTTTCTCTTCCACGCTGCCGCGGGCGATCAATTTGTAGACGAACACCGGCTTGTCCTGGCCGATGCGGTAGGCGCGGTCGCTGGCTTGGGCTTCGGCGGCCGGGTTCCACCAGGGGTCGAAGTGGATCACCGTATCGGCGGCGGTCAGGTTCAGGCCTGAGCCGCCGGCTTTCAGGCTGATCAAAAAGATCGGCAGTTCGCCAGCCTGGAACTGCTGCACCGGGGTGCGGCGATCCTGGGTGCTGCCGGTGAGCTTGGCGTAGGGAATGTTGCGCGCCTTCAATTCGGCTTCTATCAGCGCCAGCATCGAGGTGAACTGCGAGAACAGCAGCACCCGCCGGCCTTCGGCAAATAACTCTTCAAGCATTTCCAGCAGGCCGCTGAGCTTTCCGGAATCCGCGCTGGTCAGGCTGCTGTCGCCGTCATCGCCGAGCAGGCGCAGGTCGCAGCAGGCCTGGCGTAGACGCAGCAGCGCTTCGAGAATCACTATCTGGCTGCGTGCCAAACCCTGGCGGGCGATTTCCGCACGGACCTTCTGGTCCATGGCCAGGCGCAGGGTTTCGTAACGGTCTCGCTGCGCCGCGCTGAGTTCGACCCAGTGGGTGATTTCGGTTTTCGGCGGCAGCTCGCTGGCCACCTGCTCCTTGGTGCGGCGCAGGATAAAGGGCTTGATCCGCCCGGTTAGGTGGGTCAGGCGCTGCTGGTTGGCGTTCTTTTCAATCGGCGTGCGGTAGTCGCGGGTAAAGCTTTTGCTGTCACCCAGCCAGCCGGGCATGAGGAAGTTGAACAGCGACCACAGCTCGCCGAGGTGATTCTCCAGCGGCGTGCCGGTCAGGCACAGGCGCTGCCCGGCCTGCAGTTGCCCAGCGGCGACGGCAGCTTTGCTGCGCGGGTTCTTGATGTTCTGCGCTTCATCCAGAATCAACAGGCGATAGCGGTAAGCGCTCAATGCCTTGAGGTCGCGCGGCAGCAGGGCGTAGGTGGTGAGGATGATCTGGTGCTCGTCGATCTGCTTGAACAGCGCGCGGCGCTTCGGCCCGTGCAGGGCCAACACCTTGAGCTGCGGGGTGAAGCGCGCGGCTTCGTCCTGCCAGTTGGGAATCAGGCTGGTGGGCATAACGATCAGTGCCGGCTGCTGCAAACGCCCGGCATTGAACTCGCAGAGGATATGGCCAAGGGTCTGCAGGGTTTTGCCCAGGCCCATGTCATCGGCCAGCAAGCCGCCGACTTCCAGCTCGGCCAGGCCCTGCATCCAGGCCAGACCTTGCAGCTGATAGGGCCGTAGCTCTGCTTCTAAGCCGGCAGGCGCTTGCAAGGTGGCGCTGTCCAGCCGCTGCAGGCGTTCGGCGAAGTCACGCAGCTGGCCGCCGCCTTGCCAGCTGATTGCCGGGCCTTGTTGCAGGTGATTCAGCCGCGCGGCATCCAGGCGCGAGAGGCGCAGACGCTGGCTGGACTCGCCAGGCTCACGCACGAACAGTTCGCCGAGGGTCGCCAGCAGCGGTTTCAGTCGCGCCAGCGGCAAAGCCACGCGCTTGTGGTTGTGCGGCAGGCTGACCAGCAGCACCTCATCGTCATCGCGCTTGTTCAGCGCCTCGCCGTTGAGCAGCCAGGGCGCGCGGCGGATGGCCTGCAGCAGAATCGGCAGCAGGCTGATGCGCTGGCCTTCGACCTCGATGCCCAGCTCCAGGTCGAACCAGTTCTGCTCGGGGTCTTCTTCGACCTCGGCATACCAGTCATCCACTGGTGTCAGGTTGTACTGGAAGTCCGGCTGCATGCGGATCTGCCAGCCTTCCTCACGCAGCAGCGGCAATTGCTCGCGGACAAACTGCAGCCAGGCGGTCTCGTTGGGTTGCTCGTAAGCTTCGCCGGCGCTTTCCGGCAGCGCTTCGCTCTGCCGTAGTGCCACTTGCAGGCCGGTCTGCTCCAGGCGTTTGCGCAGCTGGGTTTCAGCGCTGATATCACGCACGATGCGCAGGCTGTGCTGGGCGCTCTGCTTGATCAGCAGGTCCTTGCCCTGTTTGCCAGATGCCAGGTGGCCCTGGTAGTCGAAGGCCAGGGCGGCGCGGTGCTGGGTCTGCTCCTGCATACGCCCCTTGCGTGCATCAAAGTGCACGCGCACCAGGCTGCCGAGGCTCAGTACCGGGCTGGGTTGCAGGTTTTCCAGGCACTCTTCGCGGGCCTGCGGGCTGCTGACGATCAGCGGCGAGAGGTCGACGCCTTGTTCCTGCTGGGTTTGCAGGGTGAGCAGGGCGCTGGCCACGTGTTTGCAGTTGAAGCCCACCGGGCAGCTGCAATGGCCGGTCACGCCCCAGCCCTGGCCGTAATGATGCAGGGTGATGCGCTGTTGATAGGTTTGCGCACCGGAGCCACGGCAGCTGGCCAACAGGGTGCTGTCCTTGAGACTGAGCAAACGGCTGCGGCCTTGCGCGGCATAGCCCTGGCCGCGCTGCAGATCGCCCACGCCGAATTCCGCGCGCCAGTCTTCCTGGCGTAGATGCAGGATATCGAGGGCCATCAGTGGCACCGGGCAGGCGAGTGGATGAATCGTGGCATGGGCAGCTTTCTCGAAGGCAGCCGATGATTCTTGCACAGCCAGCGCGGGATTAGCAGGCTGTTTTCAGGCTCAGGGGGCGCAAGCTGCGTTGCCTGATAGGCGGGTATGCGGCGGGCTGATGCTGCTTGGCGTGGGCTCAGGGGCGTTGCAGGGCGGCGCGGTATTGCCCCGGCGTTGTGCTGAACGCCTGACGGAAACGGTTGTTGAAGTGGCTGGCGCTGGCAAAGCCGCAGGCCAGGGCCACCTCAGCCAGTGCCAGCGTGCTGTGTTGCAGCAGTTGCTGGCCATGGCGCAGGCGTTGCGACAGCACATAACGGTGCGGCGGCAGGCCGAAGCTGAGTTGGAACATCCGGGCGAAGTGATATTCGGAGAGCGCACACAAACTGGCCAGCTGACCCAGGCTGAGCGCCTCACTGAGATTGGCCTGGATAAACTCGCGCACCCGGCGGCGCTGGCTAGGGGCCAGGCCGCCGGTCAGGCGCAGGCCTTCGCGGCGACCCACCTGGGACAGTAGCGCGTGATTGATCAGGCCATGAGCCAGGCTGCTGCTGAGCAGGCGTTCGGCCGGTTCCTGCCAATCCAGCTGGCTGAGCTGACGAAAGCGCTGGGCCTGCTGCGGGTCATCGAGAAAGGTGCCTTCGCGCAGTTCCAGTTCCCGTGGCTCACGGTCCAGCAGGTTGACCGCCGCGAGGGCGAACTGCTCCTGGCTGATATACAGATGGGCCAGATGGATTTCACCGTTGATCACCCATTCCGACTGATGGCCGGCCGGGAGGATGCACAGCTTGTCCGGTGCGCCTTTGCTGTGCGGGCTTTCGCGGCGAAAGGTGCCGGTGCCGCCGGCCAGGTAGCAGGACAGCGTGTGATGACTGGGGGCTTCGTAGTCGCGGGCATCATGGCGGTTGCTCCACACGGCAGCCGCCAGCCCGTCGCCCAACTCGGCGCTACGGTGCAGGCGGGTGTTGGGCGAGCTGTGCATGCTCTGGAAAACCTGTAGGTGCTCAAGTTGCGACATAAATCCTCCGTCGCTCCATGCTACGCCGGGCATGCCCGCGTGCCAGCCCCCGGCTGGAGAAATGCGCAAGATTGTGCAAGCGGGTGGCCGCAATAGACGGCTCAGGCGCTGAGCAGTTTTTCCACTTCGCCGACTGTCAGCACCTTGCCGACCGAGACCACCTTGTCGTCAATCGCCAGGGCAGGCGTCGACATCACGCCATGGGCGGCGATTTTGGCGAAGTCGGTGACCTTGATGACCTGTGCCTCGCGGCCCAGATTGGCCAGGGCGGCCTGGGTGTTTTCTGTCAGGGTGATGCACTTCTTGCAGCCGGAACCGAGAATTTTGATGATCATGGCGTACTCCATTAGTCAGATAAACAGGTAGGCGAACGCGTTAAACAGATAGCCAATCAGCACAATGCCGACCGTAACGATGCCGAAGAACAAGGCCAGCAGCGGTGCCTTGACCACTTTCTTGAGCATGATCAGCGAGGGCAGCGACAGCGCGGTGACGGCCATCATAAAGGCCAGCGCCGTACCCAGGCCGATGCCCTTGGCGACCAGAGCTTCGGCAATCGGCAGGGTGCCGAAGATATCGGCATACATCGGCATGCCGAGCAGGGTGGCCAGCGGCACCGACCACCAGTTGTTCTGCCCCAGCAGCGCTTCGATCCAGTCCGCTGGAATCCAGTTGTGGATGGCCGCACCGATGCCCACGCCAATCAGCACATACAGCCAGACCCGGCGGAAAATATCGCTGACCTGGGCCCAGGCGAATTGCGCCCTATCACGCCGCGTCAGTTCGGCCTGGGGAATGTCGAGCACCGGGTTGTGCATAACAAAGGCTTCGACGTAACGCTCCATCTTCGCCCGGCCGATCAACGTGCCGCCCAGCACCGCCAGCACCAGGCCGATCAGTACGTAGGCGATGGCAATCGACCAGTTGAAGATGCTCGCCAGCAGAATCACCGAGGCCAGGTCCACCAGCGGTGAGGAAATCAGAAAGGCAAAGGTCACTCCCAGCGGCAGCCCCGAGCTGGTAAACCCGATAAACAGCGGAATCGACGAGCAGGAACAAAATGGTGTGATGGTCCCAAGCAGTGCGCCGGTCAGTTTGGCCTTGAAGCCACTCATGCCGCCGAGAATCCGTCGCGTGCGTTCGGGCGGGAAATAGCTCTGCACCCAGGAAATGCTGAAGATCAGCACCGCCAGCAGGATAAAGATCTTGATTACGTCATAGATAAAGAAGTGCAGGCTGGCACCAATGCGGCTGGTCATGTCCAGGTCGAAGCCATCCTCCAGCAGCACACGCACCAGCCAGGCCAGCCAGTCCATGCGCAGCAGTTGGTCATTCAGCCATTTGAGCAGTTCCATTCTTAGCCTTGCACCTGGGTGCGCTCGTACCAGCCCTTGCTGTTATTGACCATGCGCACCAGCCAGAGCATCACCGGCACCTCGATCAGCACGCCGACCACGGTGGCCAGCGCTGCGCCGGAGTTGAAGCCGTACAGGGCGATGGCCACCGCCACCGCCAGCTCGAAGAAGTTCGACGCACCGATCATCGCTGCCGGGCCGGCGATATCGTGGCGCACCTTGAGTTGGCGGCACATCCAGTAGCCCAGCGCAGCAATAAATAGGGTCTGTAGCAGAATCGGCACTGCCAGCATGGCGATGATCAAAGGTTGCGCAACGATGGTCTGGCCCTGGAAGGAGAACAGCAGTACCAGGGTGGCCAGCAACGCGAGGATGGAGAATGGGCCGATGCGCGTAAGCACCGCCTGCAACGCCGCATCACCATGGCGCAGCAGGCGCGCGCGGATAAATTGGGCAATCGCCAGGGGGATAACGATATACATCACCACCGACAGCAACAGGGTGTCCCAGGGCACCGGGATCGACGACACGCCGAGCAGCAGGGCGACTATAGGGGCGAAGGCGAACACCATCACCAGGTCGTTGATCGCCACCTGGGTCAGGGTGAAGTTGGCGTTGCCCTTACACAGGTTGCTCCAGACAAACACCATGGCGGTGCAAGGCGCGGCACCGAGCAGAATCAGCCCGGCCACGTAGCTGTCGATCTGCTCGGCAGGCAGCCAGTCTGCAAACACATGACGTAGAAACAGCCAGGCCATAAAGGCCATGGTGAACGGCTTGATCAGCCAGTTGATGCTCAGCGTCACGCCCAGGCCGGCGCGCTGCTGGTAGACCTCGCCGATGGCGCTGAAGTCGATCTTCATCAGCATGGGGATGATCATCACCCAGATCAGCAGGCCGACCGGGATATTCACCTGGGCGATTTCCAGCGCGCCCACCGCCTGAGCCGCCTCCGGCGCATAGAGGCCGAGCAGAGTGCCGCCGCCGATGCAGAGAAAGACCCAGAGCGTCAGATAACGCTCGAACAAGCCTAACGGCGATCCGGTCTGAGGGGCTGAGGATTCAAGGGCCTGGTTCATGCTGGATTCCTTGGGTCGAATAGCGAGTCTAGCCAGGTCCGCCGCGCGAAGTATTGATCTGGATCGACCTGGGTGGGATGAATATACGGTTTACAAGATATACGGATATCAATATATTCACCAAACCGTATTTGCATGACATCCATCGCCATGAGCCAAAAAATTCGCGTGCTGTTTCTCTGTGTGGCCAATGCTGCCCGCTCGCAGATGGCCGAAGCGCTGCTACGCCATACCGATCCCGAAGGCTATGAGGTTTTTAGCGCAGGCACCCTGCCTGGTGAGGTTGACCCGCGTGCACGCCAGGTCCTGGAGCAGTTGGGCGTGAGCACCGAGGGCCTGCACAGCAAGCCGCTGGAGAGCTTCGACGGCCAGCAGTTCGATTATGTGATCACCCTGTGCGACAAGTCCGCCTTCGAGTGCAGGACCTTGCCCGGGGCTGGCGAATACATCGCCTGGGACTTTGAGGACCCCGCCAGCAGCCAGCAGAAGAATGCCTACAAGCACTGCCTGCAGCAGATCCATGAGCGCATCAAGATGTTCGTGCTGGTCAAGAGCAAGGCCCAGGCTCCGCTGCAGATGCTGGCGCCGGTCACCTTGTTTAAGTGCCTGGCCGACGACACCCGCGCGCGCATGACTCAGCTTATCGCCCAGGAGGGCGAGCTGTGCGTCTGCGAGCTGACCGCCGCCCTGCAGGAAAGCCAGCCGAAGATCTCCCGTCATCTGGCCCAGCTGCGCAGTAGCGGCCTGTTGCAGGACCGCCGCGCTGGGCAGTGGGTCTATTACCGTATGCACCCGCAACTGCCGGCCTGGGTTGGTCAGATCCTGGCGCAGGTACTCCAGGCTGACGACCCGCAATTGGCCGAAGATCGTTTGCGTCTGCACAGCATGCGTGACCGTCCTGATCGCGCCTCACTGTGCGGCTGAGCCACCGTTTTCTGGAGAAAGGCCATGAGCCCCGAACTGCCGAATATCGACCCTGAACTGCTCGATCCGCCCAGCCAGGAGCAACTGGCCAAGCCGGCCCCGCTGCACAAACCGCGCATTCTGCTGCTGTACGGTTCCAACCGCGCGCGCTCTTACAGTCGCCTGCTGACTGAGGAAGCCGCGCGTTTACTTGAACAGTTCGGTGCCGAAACGCGGATCTTCAACCCCAGCGGCCTGCCGCTGCCGGACGACGCCCCCGAGGATCACCCCAAGGTGCAGGAACTGCGCGAGCTGGTGCTGTGGAGCGAGGGCATGGTCTGGTGCTCGCCGGAACGCCATGGCGCGATGACCGGGGTGTTCAAGTCGCAGATTGACTGGATTCCCCTGAGCATGGGCGCGGTGCGCCCGACCCAGGGCAAGACCCTGGCGCTGATGCAGGTGTCCGGTGGCTCGCAATCCTTCAATGCGCTGAACCAGATGCGCGTGCTGGGGCGCTGGATGCGCATGTTCACCATCCCCAACCAGTCCTCGGTGGCCAAAGCCTTTCTCGAATTTGACGACGCCGGGCGGATGAAGCCTTCGGCCTATTACGACCGCGTGGTCGACGTGATGGAGGAACTGGTCAAGTTCACCCTGCTGCTGCGCGGCCAAACGGACTACCTGGTGGACCGCTACTCCGAGCGTAAGGAGTCCGCCGAGCAACTGTCCAAACGGGTCAATCAGGCTTCCATTTAATTCTCAGGATCACTCAGCATGTCCCATCCTTTTGATGTTCTCAGCATTCCTAATCGTCCCGGTCGGTTGATATTCACGCCTTGCCCGGGCAGCAAGGACAGCAGCATCGACAGCGCCCTGAACACCCTGAAGCAGGCCGGCGCCGATGCCGTGCTGACCCTGATGCCATACGCCGAACTGGCGCAAAACGCCGCCAGCGATTTGCCCGCGCTGAGCGCCGCGCAAGGTTTGCTTTGGCTGCATCTACCCGTGGCCGATGAGCAGGTACCCCAGGCGGATTTCGATGCAGCCTGGCCGGCGGCTATGGCGCAGATTGCTGAGCTGCTGGCGGCCGACAAGGCCATCGCGATTCACTGCAAAGGTGGCTCCGGGCGTACTGGACTGATTGCTGCGCGCATCCTGATTGAGCTGGGCATCGCCCGCAGCGAGGCCATCAGCCTGGTGCAGGCGCTACGGTCGAAAGCCATCCAGCATCCGGCCCATGCGGGCTGGATCGCCCAGTTCGGCAACTGAGGTGAGCATGCTCAACACCTTGGGCCTATTCGCCTTGACGGCCCTGGCCGAGATTATCGGCTGCTACCTGCCGTACCTGTGGCTCAAGCAGGGCAAGAGCATCTGGCTGCTAGTGCCGGCCGCCGCTTCGCTGGCGCTGTTCGCCTGGCTGCTGACCCTGCACCCGACCGCCGCCGGGCGCGTGTATGCCGCTTACGGCGGGGTGTATGTGGCGATGGCGATTATCTGGTTGTGGCTGGTGGACGGCATTCGACCGACCCATTGGGACCTGCTGGGCGCGGCTGTGGCCATGCTCGGTATGGCGATCATTATGTTTGCGCCGCGCAATATTTAACCCGTTCAACGAGAGAGTCTGTCCATGGCTATCAAGGTAGGTATCAACGGTTTTGGTCGTATCGGTCGTCTGGCGCTGCGTGCGGCCTGGGGCTGGCCGGAGCTGGAATTCGTGCAGATCAACGATCCGGCTGGCGATGCGCCGACCCACGCGCATCTGCTGAATTTCGACTCGGTACATGGCCGCTGGCAGCATGAGGCCGGTAGTGATGGCGACTGTGTAGTGATAGACGGCAAACGCATCCAGGTCACGGCCAACAAGGCCATCGCTGATACCGACTGGAGCGGCTGTGATCTGGTGATCGAAGCCAGCGGCAAGATGAAAACCGTCGCGGTGCTGCAAGCCTATCTCGACCAAGGCGTAAAACGCGTGGTGGTTTGTGCTCCAGTGAAAGAGCAGGGCGCGCTGAATATCGTGATGGGCGTCAACCAGCAGCTGTTCGACCCGACGCAGCACCGCATCGTCACCGCCGCCTCCTGCACCACCAACTGCCTGGCCCCGGTGGTCAAGGTGATCCACGAGAACCTCGGCATCCGCCACGGTTCGATCACCACCATCCACGACCTGACCAATACCCAAAGCATCCTCGATACGCCGCACAAGGACCTGCGCCGCGCCCGTGCCTCAGGCATGAGCCTGATCCCCACCAGCACCGGTTCGGCCACGGCGATTGCCGAGATCTTCCCCGAGCTGCGCGGCAAGTTGAATGGCCACGCCGTGCGTGTTCCCCTGGCCAATGCCTCGCTGACTGACTGCGTATTTGAAGTGGAGCGCGCGACCACGGTGGAGGAGGTCAACGCACTGCTCAAGGCCGCCGCCGACGGGCCGCTGGCTGGGATTCTTGGCTATGAGGCGCGGCCGCTGGTATCCATCGACTACCGCACCGACCCGCGCTCCTCGATTATCGATGCGCTGTCGACCATGGTGGTCAATGGCACCCAGGTGAAGCTCTACGCCTGGTACGACAACGAATGGGGCTACGCCAACCGCGCGGTGGAGTTGGCGCGGATGGTCGGTTGACCCGTAGGGTGCGCCGTGCGCACCACCTGTTGCGCCATGGTGCGCGCGGCGCACCCTACAGCCCAAGCCACCCTGGCACTCCGTTCACGGGATCATCTTATGTTCGCCACCCTCTCGCCTGCCGTGCGCCAATACCTGCTGGTCACCGGCAACTACTGGGCCTTTACCCTCACCGACGGCGCGCTGCGCATGCTGGTGGTGCTGCATTTCCACAGCCTGGGTTACACGCCGCTGCAGATTGCCGCGTTGTTTCTGTTCTATGAGATTTTCGGCGTCCTCACCAACCTGGTCGGCGGCTACCTGGGCGCGCGCGTGGGCCTCAATCGCACCATGAATATCGGCCTTGGTCTGCAGGTGGCGGCCTTGCTGATGCTCACCGTGCCAGCAGCCTGGCTGACCATTCCTTGGGTGATGGGCGCGCAGGCGCTGTCCGGTATCGCCAAAGACCTGAACAAAATGAGCGCCAAGAGCTCGATCAAATTGCTGGTGCCGGACAACCAGCAGGGCACCTTGTACAAGTGGGTGGCGATCCTTACCGGCTCGAAAAATGCGCTCAAGGGCGTGGGCTTCTTTATGGGCGGTGCGTTGCTGGCGCTGCTCGGTTTTGCCGGCGCGGTGCTGGCCATGGCGGCGGTTTTGGCGCTGGTCTGGCTGGCCAGCCTGCTGCTGTTGAAAAAGGATCTAGGCAAGGCGAAGGCCAAGCCGAAGTTTCGCGACATTCTGTCCAAAAGCCGGGCAATCAATATTCTGTCAGCGGCGCGGCTGTTCTTATTCGGTGCTCGCGATGTGTGGTTTGTCGTGGCGTTGCCGGTGTACCTGTCCAGTGTGTTTGGCTGGGATTTCTGGATGGTTGGCGGCTTTCTCGCTGCGTGGGTGATTGGCTACGGCATGGTGCAGTCCTTCGCCCCAGTCATCACCGGCAAGGCAAGCGGCCAGTTGCCGGATGGTCGCGCGGCATTCGCCTGGGCTGCCATGCTGGCCGGGTTGCCAGCCGCCATTGCCCTGGGTCTGAACAGTGATTTTTCGGCGCAGTGGGTCTTGCTCGGCGGATTGATGGTGTTCGGCGCGCTGTTTGCGGTGAACTCCTCGTTGCACAGCTACCTGATCGTCAGCTACGCCAAGGAAGACGGCGTGTCGCTGGATGTGGGTTTCTATTACATGTCAAACGCCCTCGGCCGGCTGATCGGCACGCTGCTGTCTGGCTGGGTGTATCAGGCCTATGGTTTGGAAGCCTGTCTGTGGGTGTCTTCAGGCTTTGTACTGCTGGCGGCGCTGATCTCCATTGGGCTGCCTCGGCATCGGGCGGTTGCTTGAAAATGCTATGCCTGTGTTTACTGCTGTCGTGTAGGAGCGGGCTTGCCCGCGAATCGACGTCAACCCAAAAGCATCGCGGACAAGCCCGCTCCTACAGGTATGTGGGCAAGACTTTAACGGGGGTGGTCAAGCGCATGGGCGCGGGCAATGTGCTGATGCGTTGCCAATTGCGCCACTTATCCAACATCCAAAAGCGAGCTTGGTAGTTTAAAAGCGCAAGTTTGTGCAAGAGTTGCAGGGCTGATCAGGCGCAGACTCTTTAGCATCTATCGGGAGTCTGTTGATGAACCTGTCGCTCTATCTATTGACCGTACTGATCTGGGGCACCACCTGGATTGCCCTCAAGCTGCAACTGGGCGAAGTGGCGATTGCCGCGTCTATCGCCTATCGCTTTGCCCTGGCCGCCGCCGTGCTGTTCGCCGTCCTGCTGCTTAGTGGTCGCCTGCAGAAACTCGATAAGCGCGGCCAGCTGATCTGCCTGGCGCAAGGGCTGTGTCTGTTCTGTATCAACTTTATGTGCTTCTACACCGCCAGCCAGTGGATACCCAGCGGCCTGGTGGCGGTGATTTTTTCCACCGCAACGCTGTGGAATGCGATCAACGCGCGGCTGTTCTTCAAGCAGAAGATCGCCGTCAATGTGCTGGCCGGTGGCGCGCTGGGGCTGGGCGGCCTGGCCCTGCTGTTCTGGCCGGAACTGGCCGGCCAGGAGGCCAGTCGTGAAACCCTGCTGGGTATCGGCCTAGCGCTGATCGGTACCCTGTGTTTCTCCGCCGGCAATATGCTCTCCAGTCTGCAGCAGAAGGCCGGCCTCAAGCCGCTGACCACCAATGCCTGGGGCATGCTCTATGGCGCGCTGATGCTGGTGGCGATCTGTCTGGTCAGCGGCACGCCGTTCGGTTTCGAGTGGAATACTCGTTACGTCGGCACTCTGCTGTACCTGGCGATTCCCGGTTCGGTGATCGGCTTTACCGCCTACCTGACCCTGGTGGGGCGCATGGGCCCGGAGCGTGCGGCCTACTGCACCGTACTGTTCCCGGTGGTGGCGTTGAATATCTCGGTGTTTGCAGAGGGCTATCAATGGACCGCCCCGGCGCTGTTCGGCCTGGTGCTGGTGATGCTGGGCAACGTGCTGGTGTTTCGTAAACCCAAGGCGTTGCCGGCCACGGTTGCACTGGCCGCCAAGGGTTAGCGCGGCCGCGATCACGAGGGCCTGGATTAAGGCGTGGTGAGCGTCAGAAAGGCCTGCTCAATTTGGCCGACACTGGTGGGCCTGACCAGGCGCGCGACTTCCTGGCCGTCGTGAAAGAAGATCAGCGTTGGCCACAATTTGACCTTGAACGAGCGACCGAGACGACGGCCGCTGCCATCCTCGATTTTAAGGTGGCGTACGTGTGGATGGCCGGCGAATACCTCGGCGAGCAAGGGTTGCGCCGCTTGGCAATGGCCGCACCAGGGTGTACCGAACTCAATCAGGGTAGGTCCGGGCAACGCGTCGAGCGCATCCCGGGTGGGCTCGTTGGCGAGGTATTCAGCGTTCATGCTCATGGCAATCTCCTGGTCAACGGGTATTCGGTTAAGGCTTGCAACCCCAGGCGTGGGCCAGGGCGCCCTGGCCGCCATACAGCGGATCGGTTTGCGGCGTTGCCACTCGGGCGATGCGCTCCAGTGAGGCGTCATGGGTGCTGGCGTCGGCGCGCTGCATATCGTACTGCTCCTGGCCTGCGGGGTACGCACCCACTACGAGAAAGTCGGCACTTTGTTCGATACGACAATGCCCGGTGCCGGCCGGCAGTATCACCAGGTCGCCGGCCTGCAGGTGCACCGCCTGGCCTTGTTCGCCACCGAGCATAACCTCGGCGTTACCAGCTGCGACGCCGAGTGCTTCATGAGCGTTGGAATGGTAGTGGTGATAATCGAAGATGCCGGCGCGCCACTGCGGTGGCCATTGATTGACGGCGAAGACACGCTCGAACGCGGCTGCCAGATCGCCATCGAGCTCGACCTGACGATAGATCAGCACCGGCAGCGGGCTATTGGGAATCACGCCGTCGCTGTCGAATAGCAGTTGTTGCGGCTGCTTGGTTTGCAACTTGGCTGGAGTGCTCATGGGGCTTTCTCCTGATAAATGCCTGGTTGGCTGCGGGTGCGTAGGCTGCAGTTGGGTCCTTAAGGTTCGGAAACGAAGCAACGGGACAAAGTTCCTCCGAGTTGGCGAACCGTGTATCCGCAAGCCAGGGTTGAGGCCCGCCGATTTGCTGAACGCGCGTACGTTGCCGGGGGGCCACCAATAAGCAAGCCCATAACCCCTTGGAGAAAGAGATGAGCAGACTCACATTTCCGATGCTGTTTTGGCGGTGCTGGTTTCCCAGGCAGTAGTGGCCGCCAGGGTTAACTCGGCCACTTCCACGCCGGTTCATCGAGCATGCCCTGGCCCTGAATCACGGTTTGCCCCAGCTGTTTTTCCAGGACGATGGCGTTGCACTCGGGGTGTTGTTCCAGGGTGGCGATCAGGCGGCTGGCGTGGGATACCACCCAGACCTGGGTGCGCTGGGAGGCGGCGATAATCAGCCGGCCGAGGGCGGGCAGCAGATCGGGATGCAGGCTGGTTTCCGGCTCGTTCAGCACCATCAGCGATGGCGGCCTTGGCGTGAGTAGGGCGGCGACCAGCAACAGATAACGTAGGGTGCCGTCCGACAGTTCGCTGGCCGATAACGGCCGCAATAATCCTTCCTGTTGCAGTTCGACAGCGAAGCGCCCGCCGGCCTGTATATCGATGCGTAGACGTGCGCCGGGGAAGGCGTCGCTGATGGCCGCGTTCAGCGCGGCGGGATCGCCGATTTCACGAATGGTCTGCAACGCCGCCGCCAGGTCGCGGCCGTCGTGGTGCAGCACCGGGGTGCGGGTGCCCAGTTGCGGCAGGCGCGCAGGCGCTTCGGCATCGCTGCGAAAGTGATCGTAGAAGCGCCAACGACGGATATGTTCGCGCAGCTGGAACACTTCCGGGCAGGCGGGATCATTGCCGATCTGATCGAACAGGCTGTCGAAACTCGGCAGGTGCTGGGCCATCACCTGCCAGTTGCGGCCATCACGTATACGCACCATCGGCCCGGCGCGATCCACCAGCAGTGAGGCGGGGCGATAGCTGGCCCCGGCCCAGATGCATTCACGCTTGATCTCGGGGTCCAGGGCGAAGGCGGACAAGCTGGGTTCCGGCAGCCCGAGGGAAATGGCATAGCTGAAATCATCGCCGGCAAAACCCAGGCGCAGGCGTTTGGCCTCCTTGCGCGGGCCGCCTTGCACCGGCACTTCACCGTTGAGCATGCGCCGGCTAAGGGTTTCCGGCCCGGCCCAGAAGGTGGAGTCCAGCCCGCCTTCACGGGCCAATGCATTGACCACACCGCCCTGGGCGGTTTCCGCCAGCAGGCGCAGGGCGCGATAGAGGTTGGACTTGCCGCTGCCGTTGGCCCCGGTAACCAGATTGAGCCGGCCCAGCGGCAGCACCAGATTGTTGATCGAGCGGTAGTTGGCGACGGCGAGGGTGTGCAGCATTTGGGGTCGTCCTGACGAGTAATAAGTGAGAGCTGGCTACTAGAACAACCCCAACTGCCCGCCGATCAAGGTTGCAAAATCATCCTCGACAAACGGCAGGATGGCATCGGCCACCGGCTGTAGCTGGCGGGTCAGGTAGTGGTCGTAGTCGATGGCGGCGCTGCGCGCTTCCAGCGGCTGCGGGCCGGCAGTGGTGATCACGTAGCTGATCCAGCCGCCGCGCTGGTATTGCAGTGGGCGGCCGTGGGCTGCGTTGTATTCATCGGCCAGGCGCGCGGCGCGTACATGCGGCGGCACGTTGCGCTCATAGTCGGTAAGTTTGCGGCGCAGGCGCTTGCGATAGATCAGCAGCTCGTCCAGCTCGCCATTCAGGGTGCGCTCGATATAGTCGCGCACATAAGCCTGGTAGGGCTGGTTGAGGAAGATGCGCTCGTACAGCTCGCGCTGGAACTGCTGGGCCAGCGGCGACCAGTCGCTGCGCACGGTTTCCAGGCCCTTGTAGACCATCTCATGGCTGCCGTCGGCGTGCGTGACCATCCCGGCGTAGCGCTTCTTGCTGCCTTCCTCAGCGCCGCGAATAGTCGGCATTAGAAAGCGGCTGTAATGGGTTTCGAACTGCAGTTCCAGGGCACTTTCCAGACCGTACTCATTGTGCAAATGCTCGCGCCACCAGGCATTGACCTTGGCCACCAGGGCGCGGCCGATCTGCGCGGCATCTTCCTGGGCATGCGGGCGCTTGAGCCAGACAAAGGTGGAGTCGGTGTCGCCGTAGATCACCGCATAGCCTTCGGCCTCGATCAGCGCGCGGGTGCGGGCCATGATCTCGTGGCCGCGCAGGGTGATGGAGGAGGCCAGGCGTGTATCGAAGAAGCGGCAACCGCTGGAGCCGAGCACGCCGTAGAAGGCGTTCATGATGATCTTCAACGCCTGCGACAGCGGCGCGTTGTGCTCGCGCTTGGCCGCCTCACGGCCCTGCCACACCCGCTCGACGATGGACGGCAGGCAGTGCTCGCTGCGGGAGAAGCGCGCGCCGCGAAAGCCCGGCACCGAGTGCGCATCGTCCGGCTGGCGCAGGCCTTCGATCAGCCCCACCGGGTCGATCAGAAAGCTGCGGATAATCGACGGATACAGGCTCTTGTAGTCCAGTACCAGCACCGATTCGTACAGCCCCGGCTGCGACTCCATGACAAAGCCGCCGGGGCTGGCTTGCGGTGGGTTGTCGCCCAAATTCGGCGCGACAAAACCCCTGCGGTGCATCAGCGGCATATACAGGTGCTCAAAGGCCGCCACCGAGCCGCCGTTACGGTCGGCGGGCAAGCCAGTGACCGTGGCGCGCTCCAGTAGAAAGTCGAGGATCGCGGTCTTGCCGAAGATCCGCGTAACCAGCTCGCAGTCGCGCAGGTTGTAGCGCGCCAGGGCCGGTTTGTCCTCGCGGAACATGCGGTCGATTTCGTCCATGCGCTGGTAGGGCGTGGAAATATCCTTGCCTTCGCCGAGTAGGGTCTGCGCGACGTTTTCCAGGCTGAATGAGGGAAAGCTCCAGGTCGCCGAACGCAGCGCCTCGATGCCGTCGATAATCAGCCGGCCGGCGGCATCGGCGAAAAAGTGGCCGTTGCGGCTGCCATGCTCGCGCCACTGCATTTCACTGCCATCGCGGCCCAGGCGCAGCGGAATGGCCAGGTTGCGTGCATGTTCGTGCAGCACGCGCAGGTCGAACTGCACCAGGTTCCAGCCGATGATTGCGTCGGGGTCATGCTGCGCCATCCACCCATTCAAGCGTTCGAGCAGCTGGCCACGGCTGGCGCAGTACTCCAGCTGAAAATCCACCGCCGGCGGCTGCTCGGGTGTGCGGCCGAGCATATACACGTTGCGCTGGCCGCAGCCTTCGATGGCAATCGAATACAGCTCGCCAAAGGCATTGGTTTCGATATCCAGCGAGGCCAGCTTAAGAGTCGGCCGATAATCCGTGCAGGGTTTGATCTGCGCATCCAGCAGCAGGCCAGTGCCACTCGGGTCGGGCGTGCCGGCAAACAGCACAGGTGCTGTGATAAATCGCTCCATCAGGTAGCGCTCCGGCGGGCGCACATCGGTCTCGTAGACCTCAACGCCGGCGCGGCGCAGCAGCTTGTCGAGTTCCATCAGCTGGCGATGCTGCTGGCAATACAGGCCTAGCACTGGGCGCTGGTGAAAGTCCTTGAGGCCCAGCGGGCGCAGTTCGACGCCGCGCTCGTTTTGCAGCAGCGCCTCGGCCTGCTCGCGCTGCGCCGCCGGGATAAAGGCGACCGAGGGCTGATAGGGCAGGCGGATATGCCGTGGGCCGTTATCGGTGGCCAGCCAGAACTCCACCTGCGTCCCTGCCGGCGTATCACGCCAGTGCCGGGTCAGCAGAAAGCCCTGTTGTAAGTCCACCGCGTTGCTCTCGGGTCTGTGTTGAGAGGCAATTCTACGCAGGCTTTTATCTGTATGCCTATACAGTTGTTGTGCGGCTGCCAAGCGGGCACAGACAAATCAGCTATTC
>DASRUM010000022.1:0-24183 GCA_035655415.1 Pseudomonas sp. | reverse complement strand
GTCGCCTGTTGTTCTTGTTTAGCGCTTTCCACAGGGGTACTCCTCATCTCTTGTTGTGTGCCACCCAGAGCCTGTGCTGCGCACTGCTCGACTCTTGAGGTAGGTGGTGTTTTTTGCCTTGCTGGCGTGCTTAGCTGACCTTTAGGTCAAGAAATAACGCTAGGGCCGATTATGATGTTGTATACAAAAAAAGCAAATAATGTTTCTGGTTAAAATTCGCTATGTACTCGGCTTTTTCACCTATGCAATACCAGTCACTTTCCTGATGTGTACCGGAGCATCCGGTTAGGTATTCCGACGAGGCGCTGGCAGCCCCTATGATCAGCGGGTCTTCGGTAATAATCGCGGGAATAGCGGGGTTGCTTTCGTGACTCACTTGGGGCGGCTGCTAAGCAGATTCGTGAACAAGAAAAATGCTGCATATAAGAAATGAATCTGCCGGCTGCGCGTTCTTCGGTAGAGGAAGTGCGAACTTAAAGCGTGTGCAAATGCACCTTTGCAAGATGGTTATGCTTTGGTAGCGGTGTACGTGCTGGTTACATTGTGTACAATGCAAGGGCTTTTTATTTGTGACTTTTCACTGATTTGCTGCTTGCCAGAGGGTGGGTCGCACGCAGTAGAGTTGCATCAGCAACCGCCGAACTTTGATCACGCGAGCCACAATGAACGAACAATTGCAGCCCCTTAAGAAGCAGACGCGCGAAGGCAAGAGCACTCGCAGCGGGACTCAGGACGATGTCGTTTACGCCCATATCTTCGATGCCATTCTTGAGCAGCGTCTGGCTCCTGGTACCAAGCTCAGTGAAGAGGCGCTCGGTGAAATCTTCGGCGTCAGCCGCACTATTATCCGTCGCGCTTTATCGCGCCTGGCCCACGAAGGTGTGGTGCTGCTGCGGCCTAACCGTGGCGCGGTAGTGGCCAGCCCTGGTGCGGAAGAAGCGCGGCAGATCTTCTATGTACGCCGGATGATCGAGCGGGCGATTACCGAACTGGCCTGCAAGAACGCCAAGCCGGAACAGATTGCCGCGTTGCGCCAGATGGTGATTGATGAGCGTGACTGCTTCGCCCGTGGTGATCGCGGTATGGGCATTCGCCTGTCGGGTGAGTTCCACCTGAAGCTCGCGGAAGCCGCCGGCAACCTGACCCTATTGGGTTTTCTGCGCAGCCTGATTTCGCAAACCTCGCTGATCATCGCCCTCTACGAAAGCAACAGCCGCACCCATTGCTCGGATGCCGAACATGACCAGGTGATTGATGCCATCGAGGCCGGTAACGTAGACGTGGCGGTGGACCTGATGATGCGCCATATGGACAGCGTTGACGCCAAGCTCAACCTGGATGGCGAAACCGCCTCCGATGACCTGCACGCGGTGTTCTCGCACCTGTTGCCAAGCGGCAAGAAGAAAGCCGCAAGCCGCTGATCGGCGCAACCGGCATCAAGAAAAAGCCCGCTCAATGAGCGGGCTTTTTCTTGGCAGGGATTTAACCTGCCTGGCTTAGTCTTGGCGATCTTAGTCGCGGCGATGCACCGACTGGCCGGCGGCGAAGGTTTCCTTCACGGCGCGGTCGTCGCCGAGCATGGTCAGGGCGAACAGTCTTTCTTCCAGGGTCTTGGCCTGTTGCATGCGGTAGCTGATCAGCGGCGTGGCGTTGTAGTCGAGCACCACGAAGTCGGCGTCTTTGCCGCTTTCGAAGTTGCCCAGTTTGTCGTCCAGATACAGCGCATGGGCGCCGCCGAGGGTGGCCAGGTACAGCGACTTGAACGGATCGAGTTTCTTGCCCTGCAGTTGCATGACCTTGTAGGCCTCGTTCAGCGACTGCAGTTGGCTAAAGCTGGTGCCGGCACCCACGTCGGTGCCCAGGCCGACGCGCACGCCGTGCTGTTCCAGCTTGTTCAGGTCGAACAGGCCGCTGCCGAGGAACAGGTTGGAGGTTGGGCAGAAAGCCACGGCCGAACCGGTTTCGGCCAGGCGTTTGCATTCGTCGTCGCATAGGTGCACGCCGTGGGCGAATACCGAGCGGGCGCCGATCAGCTTGTAGTGGTCGTACACATCCAGGTAGCCCTTGCGCTCGGGGAACAGCGCCTTGACCCATTCGATTTCCTTGCGGTTCTCGGACAGGTGGGTGTGCATATACAGGTCCGGGTATTCGCCCAACAGTTTCCCAGCCAGGGTCAGTTGTTCCGGGGTGCTGGTGGGGGCAAAACGTGGGGTCACCGCGTAGTGCAGGCGGCCCTTGCCGTGCCAGCGTTCGATCAGTTCCTTGCTGTCGGCGTAGCCGGATTCCGGAGTGTCGGTCAGGTAGTCCGGGGCGTTGCGGTCCATCAGCACCTTGCCGGCGATCATGCGCAGGTTGAGCGCTTCGGCGGCTTCGAAGAAGGCGTCCACCGATTGCTTGTGCACGGTGCCAAACACCAGCGCGGTGGTGGTGCCGTTGCGCAGCAACTCTTTCAGGAAGATACCGGCGACGTCCGCTGCATGGGCTTTGTCGGCGAACTGCTGCTCGGTGGGGAAGGTGTAGGTGTTCAGCCAATCCAGCAGCTGCTCGCCATAGGAGGCGATCATCCCAGTCTGCGGGTAGTGGATATGGGTGTCGATAAAACCGGGGGTGATCAGTGCGTCGCGGTACTCGGTGATTTCGACGCCCTTGAGCGTCGGCAACAGCTCGGCGGCATGGCCGACGCGGGCGACCTGACCATTTTCGATGACCAGCACGCCATCCTCGAAATATTCGTAGGACTGCTCGACGCCGACCACGGCGGGGTCGGCGATGTTGTGCAGGATGGCGGCGCGGTAGGCTTTGAGAGTGTTGGTCATCGTTTACATCTCGATCATGCGTAGGGTGCGCCGTGCGCACCGGATTCAATGGGATATTGGTGCGCGCGGCGCACCCTACGGAGTGGCGCGGCGGGACGCGGGCAGCAGCTTGGCGACGGATGTCTCGCCTTTTTTTACGTCCTGGCCAAAGGCGGCGTTATAGGTGGCGATCACTTCGCCGGCGATGGATACGGCAATTTCTACCGGCAACTTGCCTTTAACCTCGGCCAGGCCCATGGGGCAGCGCATGCGCGCTACCAATGCAGGGTCAAAGCCGCGATCACGCAGGCGGTGTTCGAATTTTGCGCGCTTGGTTAGCGAGCCGATCAAACCGTAGTAGGCAAAATCGTTACGCTTGAGGATTTCTGCAGTTAGCTCCAGGTCGAGCTGGTGGTTGTGGGTCATGACGATAAAGTAGCTGCCGGCGGGCATGCGTTCGATTTCGTCGATCACTTCTTCATTGACCACCTTGTCCACGCCAGCGGGGATCTGCCCGGGGAATTCGTTTTCCCGCGAATCGATCCAGCGCACCTTGCATGGCAGGCTGGCGAGCAGCGGCACCAGGGCGCGGCCGACGTGGCCGGCACCGAATACGGCGATCTGCGCCTGCGGTTGGCCCATCGGTTCGAACAGCAGCACGGTGGCGCCGCCGCAGCACTGGCCGAGGCTGGCGCCCAGGCTGAAACGCTCCAGGCGGGTGTCCTGGCTGCGGCTTTGCAGCATCTCGCGGGCCAGCTCCATCGCCTTGAATTCCAGATGACCGCCACCGATGGTCTCGAAGATGCGGTCAGCGGTGACCACCATTTTCGAGCCAGCATTGCGCGGGGTTGAGCCGCGCTCTTCGATGATGGTCACCAGCACGCAGGGTTCACCGCGTTGCTGCAGGTCGGCGAGGGCGCTGATCCAACTCATTTGCTCAGCCTCCAGGAAGGCGTGGTCTGTCCGGGGCGTGGTAAGCGCCAGTTGCTCGGTGACGGGTCCAGTATCGGTACCGGAATTGGTCGCGGTGTTTGCGGTTTCGTTTCGGTGTGTTTTGTCATTGTTGTACACCTTTGGCTGTTTGTAGGAGCGGGCATGGCCCGCTCCTACGGTTCTATGCCGGTTCGACTTCTGCTGCTGCGGCTTTGGCGGGTTGCTGGAGTTTTTTCATCTGCTCCACCCCCCAGAGCACGCGCTCAGGCGTTGCCGGGGCGTCGATGTTCGGCTGCACCTTGTAGTCAGCCAGGCTGGCCACGGCGTCTTTGATCGCACACCACACGGCGATGCCGAGCATAAATGGCGGCTCACCAACGGCCTTGGAGTGGAACACGGTGTCTTCCGGGTTCTTGCGGTTTTCCACCAGTTTGACGCGCAGGTCCAGCGGCATATCGGCGATGGCTGGGATCTTGTAGCTGGCCGGGCCGTTGGTCATCAGCTTGCCCTTGCCGTTCCACACCAGCTCTTCCATGGTTAGCCAACCCATGCCCTGGACGAAGGCACCTTCGACCTGGCCGATATCGATGGCCGGGTTCAGCGAGGCACCGACGTCATGCAGGATGTCGGTGCGCAGCATCTTGTACTCACCGGTCAGGGTATCGACGATCACTTCCGAACAGGCTGCGCCGTAGGCGAAGTAGTAGAAAGGACGGCCAGCAGCCTTGTCGCGATCATAGAAGATCTTCGGCGTGCGGTAGAAGCCGGTGCTGGAGAGCGATACCTGGCCGAAATAGGCCTTTTGGATGACTTCCTCGAAGCTCAGGAACAGGTCACGCACGCGCACCTGGCTGTTGCGGAATTCGACGTCTTCCGGGGTGACCTTGTATTCGCGCACCAGAAAATCAACCAGGCGCTGCTTGAGTGTTTCGGCAGCGTTCTGTGCGGCCTTGCCGTTAAGGTCGGCACCGCTGGAGGCGGCAGTCGGCGAGGTGTTTGGCACCTTGTCGGTGTTGGTGGCGGTGATCTGGATACGCGAGATATCCACCTGCAGCACTTCAGCGACGATCTGCGCGACCTTGGTGTTGAGGCCCTGGCCCATTTCGGTGCCGCCGTGGTTCAGGTGAATCGAACCATCGGTGTAGATATGGATCAGCGCGCCGGCCTGGTTGAGGAAGGTGGCGGTAAAGCTGATACCGAATTTCACCGGGGTCAGCGCCAGGCCTTTCTTCAGCACGGGGCTCTTGGCGTTGAACGCGCGGATTTCTTCGCGGCGCTTGGCGTAGTCACTGCTGGCTTCCAGCTCGGCGGTCATCTCGTGGATAACGTTGTGCTCGACGGTCTGGGGGTAGTGGGTGACGTTGCGCTCGGTCTTGCCGTAGTAGTTGGTCTTGCGCACTTCCAGCGGGTCTTTGCCCAGGCTGCGGGCGACCGCATCCATGATCTCTTCGATGGCGACCATGCCCTGCGGGCCGCCGAAGCCGCGGTAGGCGGTGTTCGAGGCGGTGTTGGTCTTGCAGCGGTGACCATTGATGGTGGCGTTGCCGAGGAAGTAGGCGTTGTCCGAGTGGAACATCGCGCGGTCGACGATCGAGCCAGACAGATCCGGCGAGTAGCCGCAGTTGCCGGCCAGTTCGATTTCGATGCCATGCAGCAGACCGTTGTCATCGAAGCCGACGTCGTACTCGACGTAGAACGGATGGCGCTTGCCGGTCATCTGCATGTCTTCGACGCGCGGCAGGCGCATCTTGGTCGGCCGGCCGGTGAGGTGGGCGATGACTGCGCACAGGCACGCCGGGCCAGCGGCCTGGGTTTCCTTGCCGCCGAAGCCGCCGCCCATGCGGCGCATGTCGATCACGATCTTGTGCATCGGCACGCCGAGAACTTCGGCAACCAGCTTCTGCACTTCGGTGGCGTTCTGCGTCGAGGTGTAGACGATCATGCCGCCGTCTTCAGTCGGCATTACCGAGGAAATCTGGGTTTCCAGGTAGAAGTGTTCCTGGCCGCCGATATGCAGGCTGCCTTGCAGGCGGCGCGGCGCGGTGGCCAATTCGGCGGCGGAGTTGCCGATCTTGTGCTGATGGCTGTCGAGGACGAAATGTTTTTTGCGCAGCGCATCGACCACATCCAATACCGGCTCAAGGTCTTCGTATTCGATTATTGCAGCCATGGCCGCCTTGCGGGCTGTTTCCAGGCTGTCGGCGCCGACGGCGATGACCACCTGACCCACATATTCGACCTTACCGTCCGCCAGCAGCGGGTCACCGGCGACCACTGGGCCGATGTCCAGCTGGCCTGGTACGTCCTTGCTGGTGATCGCGATGGCCACGCCAGGAATGGCGTAGCAAGGCGCGGTGTCGATGCTGACGATGCGCGCGTGGGCGCGGTCGCTCATGCGGGCATAGACGTGCAGCTGATTGGGAAATTCCAGGCGGTCGTCGACGTAGATGGCTTCGCCGGAGACGTGCTTGTCCGCGCTTTCATGTTTGACGCTCTTGCCGACGCCGGTGGTGATATCGGCGCGGAACAACTCGGCCAGTTCGGCCTGGGTTTTATGCTGGATGTGGTTAGACATAGGCGGTCACCCGGGTTTCGACTTCGGGAGCTTGCAGCTCGAGGAAGAATTTACGCAGCAGATTCTGTGCAATGAGCAGGCGGTATTCCTTGCTGGCGCGGAAGTCGCTGAGCGGGGTGAAATCCTCGGCCAGCGCGGCGCAAGCGCGTTCGATCACGCCCGGATACCAGGCTGAGCCTTGCAGCGCGGCTTCACAGGCAGCCGCGCGTTTCGGGATAGCCGCCATGCCGCCAAAGGCGATACGCGCGCTTTGCACCACGCCATCTTCGACCACCAGATTGAAGGCGGCGCAGACGGCGGAGATGTCATCGTCGAGGCGCTTGGACACCTTGTAGGCGCGGAACGCCTGGTTGGCCTGATGGCGCGGCACGATGATCTTCTCGATAAATTCGGCTTCCTGGCGCGCAGTCACCTTGTAGTCGAGGAAGTAGTCTTCGATCGGCAGGGTGCGGCTGGCGTTGCCTTTGCGCAGCACGATCTGCGCGCCGAGGGCGATCAGCAGCGGCGGGGCGTCACCAATCGGCGAGGCGTTGCCGATATTGCCGCCCAGGGTGCCCTGGTTACGAATTTGCAGAGAGGCGAAGCGGTGCAGCAGCTCGCCGAAGTCCGGGTAATCCTGAGCCAAGGCGGCGTAGCAATCGGACAGCGCGGTAGCGGCACCGATTTCGATGCTCTCAGCGGTCACGTCGACGCGCTTCATTGCTTCGATATGGCCGACGTAGATCATCACCGGCAGCTCGCGGTGGAACTGGGTGACTTCCAGGGCCAGGTCGGTGCCGCCAGCGAGCAAGCGCGCTTCCGGGTTGGCTGTGTAGATATCGGCCAGGTCAGCGACAGTTAGCGGCAACAGGCAGCGTTTGTCGCCGCTGTTGAGCTCGGCGGTGTCCTGCGGGGCGATGGCTTTCAGTTGCGCAACGGTTTGCGCTTCGGCTGCGTCAAACTGATCAGGCTGCTTCTGGCAGCAAGCTTGCTCGGCAGCGTCGATAATCGGGCGGTAACCGGTGCAACGGCAGAGGTTGCCGGCCAGGGCTTCCATGGTGTCGGCCTTGTCGAAGCCGTTGCTGTTCTTCTGCAGGGCGAACAGCGACATGACGAAACCCGGAGTGCAGAAGCCGCACTGCGAACCGTGGCAGTCGACCATGGCCTGCTGCACGCTGTGCAGTTGACCTTGGTGCTTGAGGTCTTCAACCGTGATCAGCTGTTTGCCGTGCAAGGAGGAGACAAAGGTCAGGCAGGAGTTGAGGGTGCGATAACGCACGCGCTCCCCAATCAGCTCACCGACCACTACGGTGCAGGCACCGCAGTCGCCAGAGGCGCAGCCTTCTTTGGTTCCGGATTTGCCAAGATGCTCACGCAGGTAATTGAGCACGGTGATGTTTGGGTCGAGGGCATGCTCAGTACGCAGCTCCCGGTTGAGTAAAAACTGGATCAAGGACGACCTCCAGGCACTTTATTGTTCTCGTATCAGGCTCTGCTGAAACGACTGAGCACAACGGCGCAGCGTTTCCACACGGCTTGGCATGAGGCGAATCTAGAGTTTTCTGACTTTAGGGTCAACAAATATTTGACTCTTTGGTCAGGCGATTGTCATACGATTCAGTTATGAGCGCGAAAAGCCCCGCAGCTCGGTTAAACGCCAGCCGCTTTTATGCCAAGCCGACGTCGCAGAAACATAAAGTCGAGCAAACAAAAAAACGCCAAGGGTGCAGGCCCTTGGCGTTTTTTGTTGTGGCGATTGCGCTTAGGAGTGGGTCAGCTGCGAATCTGTCAGTTGATGCTCTTCACCGGCGTAGTAGGCACGTACCCGTGGGTCCATCACCGCGCGCCACAGCGGCGGAAACAGCGCCAGGACGATCATTCCAGCGTAACCATTGGGCAACTGCGGGCTGTCGTCAAAATGCCGGAGCACCTGGTAGCGGCGTTTAGCGTAAGCGTGGTGGTCGGAATGGCGCTGCAGATGGAAGAGAAACAGGTTGGTCAGCAGAAAGTTGCTGTTCCATGAGTGCGTCGGATTGGTGCGCTCATAACGGCCATTCTCCAGCTTGCGGCGGTGCAGGCCGTAATGCTCCACGTAGTTGACGATTTCCAGCAGGGTAAAGGCGACGATCGACTGGCCAATAAAGAACAGTGCGCCGAGCCAGCCGAAGGCGAGGCTGAAGCCGAGTAGGAACAGGGCGCTGATGGCGTACCAGGCGAGCAGCTCGTTGCGCCAGTGCAGGGCGGGCAGGTTCTTGCGTTTGAGACGCTCGGCTTCAAGCGCGAAGGCATTGAGGAAATTGTGCTTGTAGGCATGAGGCAGGAAGGCATACAGGCTCTGGCCGTAGCGCGAGGAGCTGGCGTCTTCCGGGGTCGATACATGCACATGGTGGCCACGTACATGCTCAATCTTGAAGCCGCCGTAGCACACTGCCGCTAGCAGCAGGCCGCCGGCGTTCTGTTCGAGTTTCGGGTCCTTGTGAATCAACTCGTGGGCCACGGTAATACCGATGGCACCCGTGACCGTGCCTACAGACAGCACCCAGCCCAACTGGCCAACCCAACTCCAGGCTTCATAGCTGACGAATACCCAGCCAGCCCAGCCGAGCATACCTAGCAGGAAGGGCACAGTGGCCAGGCTGAGCAGGCGGTAGTAGCCCTGTTGCTCCATCTGCGGCACCTGTACTGCTTCGTCCGGGTTGGCCGGGTCACGGCCGACGATAAAGTCCAGCAGCGGGATAAGGCCGAATACCACCGAGATCACCAGCCAGGCCCAGGCATTGGCATATTGGCTGTTTAATGACCAGTAATAGCTCAGCGGGATGCCCAATACAGGGATCAACCAGAGCCAGTAGCCGATGCTTTTAATCACAAGCATCCAGTTGGAGGGTAGGCGTTCGAACATGATGGCTCCGTACTTATTATTGTTGGAGTAGGTGTTGGCTCGATTGTAGGACAATCTGTATTGATGCCCATCCCCTGACTGCCAACCTTTTGGTTTGAAAGCATGGCGCTAGTGGCCTTGGCCCGGTAACACCCTGTGTTACACTCGCGCCGCGCTCGACCGCTCAGGCCAAGTCTGGCGCGGGTTTAGCCGCTTTCAGCCCTCTCTAATAGGTCAGATAGAGCCTAAGGATCATCATGACGTTCAAGGCACCGGATAGCCTCGCTGAGCAGATCGCCCATCACCTTGCCGAACGCATCATTCGGGGTGAGTTGAAGGCGCGTG
Source organism: Pseudomonas sp. (assembly GCA_035655415.1). Classification (GTDB taxonomy): domain Bacteria; phylum Pseudomonadota; class Gammaproteobacteria; order Pseudomonadales; family Pseudomonadaceae; genus Aquipseudomonas. The sequence continues at coordinate 14,675 of DASRUM010000022.1, read as the reverse complement.
AGCGGATTCAGGAACAGAAAGTCACCCAGGCGCTGAATGTCAGCCGGGGTTCTGTGCGTGAAGCGCTGCTGATTCTTGAGCGTCGGCACCTGATCGTGATCCCGCCGCGCCGTGGCGCGCAGGTGGCCGAGCTGACGCCGCATAACGTCAAGAGCCTGTACACCCTGGTCATTGAGCTATACATCCTGCTGGGCAAAGCGGTAGCAGATAGCTGGCAGGTTGAGGCCGATCTCGGGCCGTTCCTGGTTATTCAACAACGTTTGCAGGACAGCCTGCAGCGTGAAGATATCAACGGCTTCGTCGAAAGCAGTTTCGACATCATGCGTGCCGCTTTCCCGTTCTCCAATAATCCTTACCTGCAGGAAACCGTGGAGAACCTGCTGCCGGCCATCAGCCGTACTTATCACCTGGCGCTAGAGCGGCGTAAGGGTGAAATGGGCCAATTCCTCAATACCTTTGCCGCATTGCTGCAGGCCATCATCGTCCGTGATCACCAGGCCGTCCGCGAGGTCTTGCTGGGTTACGGTGAGCACAATTGCCAGCTGGTGCTGGCTGCACTGGCCGACGCTTAAGGAAGGCTGTCTATGCGGCTCAAGTGCATCAAGCTTGCCGGTTTCAAGTCATTCGTTGACCCGACCACGGTAACCTTTCCCAGCAATATGGCGGCAGTGGTCGGGCCCAATGGCTGCGGCAAGTCGAACATTATCGACGCGGTACGCTGGGTGATGGGCGAGAGCTCGGCGAAGAACCTGCGTGGCGAGTCGATGACCGACGTCATCTTCAATGGCTCCAATACCCGCAAGCCGGTGACTCAGGCCTCCATCGAGCTGATTTTCGATAACTCCGACGGCACCCTGACGGGCGAATACGCCGGCTACAACGAAATCTCGATCCGTCGCCGGGTCACTCGCGACAGTCAGAACACCTATTTCCTCAACGGTACCAAGTGCCGTCGCCGCGACATCACCGACATCTTCCTCGGCACCGGCCTGGGGCCGCGCAGCTACTCGATCATCGAGCAGGGCATGATCAGCAAGCTGATCGAAGCCAAGCCGGAAGATCTGCGTAACTTTATCGAAGAAGCCGCCGGCATCTCCAAGTACAAGGAACGTCGCCGCGAGACCGAGAACCGCATCCGCCGCACCCATGAGAACCTGGCGCGCCTGACCGACCTGCGTGAAGAGCTGGAGCGCCAGCTTGACCGCCTGCACCGTCAGGCCCAGTCGGCCGAGAAATACCAGGAATACAAGGCCGAAGAGCGTCAGCTCAAAGCCCAGCTCACTGCCTTGCGCTGGCAGGCGCTGAACGAGCAGGTGGGTAGCCGCGAGGCGGTGATCAGCAACCAGGAAGTCAGCTTCGAAGCCCTGGTGGCCGAGCAGCGCAACGCCGATGCGAGCATCGAACGTCTGCGCGATGGTCATCACGAGCTGAGCGAGCGGTTTAACCTGGTGCAGGGTCGTTTCTACTCGGTGGGCGGCGACATTGCCCGTATCGAGCAGAGCATCCAGCACGGTCAGCAGCGTCTGCGCCAGTTGCAGGACGACCTCAACGAAGCCGAGCGCGCGCGCCTGGAAACCGAATCGCACCTGGGCCACGACCGCACATTGCTGGCGACTCTGGGCGAAGAGCTGGCCATGCTCGAACCTGAGCAGGAGCTGACTGCAGCGGCGGCCGAAGAGTCCGCCGCTGGTTTGGAAGAATCCGAAACAGCCATGCATGGCTGGCAGGAGCAGTGGGACAGCTTTAACCAGCGCAGCGCCGAACCGCGGCGCCAGGCCGAGGTGCAGCAATCACGCATCGCCCAGCTGGAGCAGAGCCTGGAGCGCCTCGCCGAGCGTCAGCGCCGCCTTTCCGATGAGTTGCAGCAACTGGCGGCCGACCCGGAAGATGCCGCGATTATCGAGTTGGGCGAGCAGATCGCCGCTGGCGAAATCAGCCTGGAAGACTTGCAGCTGGAAGAAGAGCAGCAGGCCGAACGCCTACAGCAGCTGCGTAATGACCTGCAGCACAGCGGTCAGGCTCAGCAGCAGGCGCAAGGCGAATTACAGCGCCTGAATGGCCGTTTGGCCTCGTTGGAAGCCTTGCAGCAAGCGGCGCTGGACCCAGGCAAAGGTGCCGGTGAATGGCTGCGCGAGCAGCAACTGAGTGAGCGCCCACGTTTGGCCGAAGGCCTGCGGGTTGAAGCCGGATGGGAACTGGCGGTGGAAACCGTGCTGGGTGCCGATCTGCAGGCCGTGCTGCTGGATGATTTCCAGGGGCTGGATTTTGCCGGCCTGACCCAGGGCGATCTACGCCTGGCCAGCCCGAGCAAGGGCGGCGCACGGGTTGCCGGCAGCCTGCTGGACAAAGTCGAGGCCAGCATCGATTTGGCACCCTGGCTGGCCAAGGTCAAGGCGGTGCAGAGCCTGGATGAAGCGCTGGCCGCGCGCCTGAGCTTGGCCGAAGGCGAAAGCCTGATCAGCCGTGATGGCTACTGGGTCGGCCGGCATTTCCTGCGTGTACGCCGCGCCAGTGAAGCGGAAAGCGGCGTGCTGGCCCGTGGTCAGGAAATCGAACGGCTAAGCCTGGAGCGCGATAAGCGCGAAGCGGCACTGGCCTTGCTTGATGAGCGTTTGCTGCACTTGCGTGAAAACCAGCGTGTCCAGGAAGAACAACGCGAGCAGCAACGCCGTCAGGCGCAGGACCAAGCGCGTCGCCTCGGCGAGTTGAAGGCTCAGCTTTCAGCCGGGCAGGCCAAGGTTGAGCAGCTGATACTGCGCCGTACCCGCCTGGACAGCGAGCTGCTGGAGCTGGGCGAACAACGTGCAATCGAGCATGAGCAACTGGGTGAATCGCGTCTGCAACTGCAGGACGCCCTGAATGCCATGGCGACCGACAACGAGCAGCGTGAAAGCCTGCTGGCCCGCCGTGACAGCCTGCGTGAACGCCTTGATCGTGTGCGCCAGGAAGCGCGCCAGCACAAGGATCACGCCCACCAGTTGGCCGTACGATTGGGTTCGCTAAAAGCCCAGCATGACTCCACCCGTCAGGCTCTGGAGCGCTTGGAATTGCAGGCCGAGCGTCTGCATGAGAAGCGCGAGCAGCTCAACCTCAATCTGGAGGAGGGCGAAGCGCCGCTGGAAGAACTGCGCATGAAGCTCGAAGAGCAGCTCGACAAGCGTATGGCGGTGGAAGACGAACTCAAATTGGCGCGTCTGGCTCTGGAAGATGCCGACCGCGAACTGCGTGATGCGGAGAAACGCCGCACCCAGGCCGAGCAGCAGGCGCAGTTGTTGCGCGGCCAGTTGGAACAGCAACGCATGGACTGGCAATCCCTGACCGTACGCCGTAAGGCGCTGCAGGATCAGCTGTTGGAAGACAATTACGACCTACATGGTGTGCTCGCCAGCTTGCCTGCAGAGGCCAGCGAGAAAGCTTGGGAAGAAGAGCTGGAGCGCCTGGCTGCACGTATCCAGCGCCTGGGTCCGATCAACCTGGCTGCGATTGACGAATACCAGCAGCAATCCGAGCGTAAGCGTTACTTGGATGCGCAGAACGCCGATCTGGTGGAAGCGCTGGATACTCTGGAAAACGTGATTCGCAAGATCGATAAAGAGACGCGCAACCGCTTCAAGGAAACCTTCGACCAGATCAATGGCGGCCTACAGGCGCTGTTCCCCAAGGTGTTCGGTGGCGGCAATGCCTATCTGGAACTGACTGGCGAAGACCTGCTGGATACTGGCGTGACCATCATGGCGCGCCCACCGGGCAAGAAGAACAGCACCATTCACCTGCTCTCCGGTGGCGAAAAGGCGCTAACGGCCTTGGCCCTGGTTTTTGCCATCTTCAAGCTCAATCCGGCACCGTTTTGCATGCTCGATGAGGTGGACGCGCCGCTGGATGACGCCAACGTCGGGCGTTATGCGCGGCTGGTAAAAGAGATGTCAGAAACGGTGCAATTTATCTATATCACCCACAATAAAATCGCCATGGAAATGGCCGATCAGTTGATGGGCGTGACCATGCATGAGCCCGGTTGTTCGCGATTGGTGGCCGTGGATGTGGAAGAAGCGCTGGCGCTGGTGGAATCATGATGCGCGAGGCGGTGTAAAGTTATCTTTCGTCGTGCTAGCTTAATGCGCATTGTTATTAGACGTGACGTTATAAAGCAGGGAAAGGCCTGACAGAACATAGGCTTGGCGTCACGTAAAAGAATTAGCAAAATGGGCCAGGAAGGCCCTTTTCATCACATTTTTATTAGGGGTTAAGGTATTTCATGGAATTCGGTCTGCGCGAGTGGCTGATAGTCATCGGCATTATTGTGATTGCCGGCATCCTGTTTGATGGTTGGCGGCGTATGCGTGGTGGCAAGGGCAAACTCAAGTTCAAACTTGACCGCAGTTTTTCTAATCTGCCTGATGATGACAGCGATCCTGATTTGCTCAGCCCGCCACGGGTTATCGACCGCAGCCATGAGCCGGCTTTTGATGAAGAAGACCTGCCGTCGCTGAGCGCGCGTGAGTTGAATCGTCGCCGCAGCGGTGAGCCGCAACAAGGTGACCTCAATCTAGGTTTGGAAGAACCCGTGCCGACGCTGCTTAACCCGGTTGATGACGATGTTGTTAAGCCCACCAGTCAACGCAAGGAAAGCAGCAAAGAATTGCCACCGGTTGAAGAAGTGCTGGTGATCAATGTCATCGCTCGCGATGAAGAGGGCTTTAAAGGCCCGGCGCTGCTGCAGAATATTTTGGAAAGCGGCCTGCGTTTTGGTGAGATGGACATCTTCCATCGCCACGAAAGCATGGCGGGTAATGGTGAAGTGCTGTTCTCCATGGCCAATGCCTTAAAACCCGGCACCTTTGATCTCGACGATATTGAAGGTTTCAGCACCCGCGCCGTGAGTTTCTTCCTCGGCTTGCCTGGCCCGCGTCATCCCAAGCAGGCTTTTGATGTGATGGTGGCCGCCGCACGCAAGCTGGCCCATGAACTGGGTGGCGAGTTGAAGGATGACCAGCGTAGCGTGATGACTGCACAAACTATCGAGCATTATCGCCAGCGCATCGTCGAATACGAGCGCAAGCAACTGACCAATAAGCGCTGATTTAACCCATGAAGTAGAAAGAGCAGCCAAGGCTGCTCTTTTCGTTTGAGAGAACACCGCAATGACCGACGCCTCGACTGCTGCCCAGCGCATTGTGCAACTGCGTGCCGAACTGGACGGGCACAACTATCGCTATTACGTACTCGACGAGCCGAGTATTCCGGATGCCGAATATGATCGCTTGTTCCGCGAGCTGCAGGCGCTGGAGGCAGAGCATCCGCAACTGGTAACAGCCGAGTCGCCGACCCAGCGCGTCGGTGGCGAGGCTATTGCTGCATTTGGCGAAGTGCGCCATGAAATTCCCATGCTTAGCCTGGGTAACGCATTTGAAGAGGGCGATCTGCTGGCCTTCGACCGCAGTGTGCAAAGTGGTTTGGGCCTCGCGGGGGATCTGTTTGGTGGCGGCGCCGATGTCGAATATAGCTGCGAGCCCAAGCTCGACGGCCTGGCCGTCAGCTTGCGTTACGAGAACGGCCAACTGGTGCGCGGTGCCACTCGCGGCGACGGCAGCACCGGTGAGGACATCAGCAGCAACGTGCGCACCATCCGCAATGTGCCGCTGAAGCTGCAGGGCGAGGGTTGGCCACAGGTGCTGGAGGTGCGTGGCGAGGTCTACATGCCCAAGGCTGGTTTCGACGAGCTTAATGCCCGCCAGGCCGAAAGTGGCGGTAAAACCTTTGCCAATCCGCGCAACGCTGCGGCCGGTAGCCTGCGTCAGCTTGATCCGAGAATTACCGCCAGCCGTCCGCTGGAATTCTGCTGCTACGGCGTCGGCCAGGTTAGCGGCGAACTGGCGACCACCCAGGTCGGCATGCTTGAGCAGCTCAAAGCCTGGGGCATTCCCATCAGTCGTGAGCTGAAGCTGGCCAAAGGCGTGCAGGCCTGTCTGGACTATTACCGCGATATCGGTGAGCGGCGTATGAGCCTGGCCTACGATATCGATGGCGTGGTGTTTAAGGTCAACAACATCGAAGACCAGCAGCAGCTGGGCTTTCGTGCGCGAACGCCACACTGGGCCATTGCCCACAAGTTTCCGGCGCAGGAAGAGCTGACCGAGCTACTCAGCGTCGAGTTCCAGGTCGGCCGTACCGGCGCCGTCACGCCGGTGGCGCGCCTCAAGCCGGTCAAAGTAGCAGGTGTAATGGTGGCCAATGCCACGCTGCACAATATGGATGAGGTGGCGCGCTTGGGGCTGATGATTGGCGATATGGTGATCATTCGCCGCGCCGGCGATGTCATCCCGCAGGTGATGCAAGTGGTGCTTGACCAGCGCCCTGATTGGTCGGAAGAAGAACTGCTTGCTCGTCAAATTAGTATTCCAACTGAATGCCCGGTGTGCGGCTCCCACGTCGAGCGCACCCAGCTGGTTAAGCGCAGCAAGGGCAAGGAAACCATCAGCGAGGGTTCGGTGTACCGCTGCGTTGGCCGTTTGGCCTGTGGCGCCCAGCTCAAGCAGGCGATCATCCACTTTGTCTCACGTCGCGCCATGGATATTGAAGGTCTGGGCGATAAAACCATTGAGCAGTTGGTCGATGAGCAGCTGATTGCCTCACCGGCCGATCTTTACAAGCTGACCTTCGAGCAGATCATCAACCTGGAAGGCTTTGCCGAGGTTTCCAGCAACAAGCTGCTGCAGGCCATCGCCGACAGTAAGCAACCGACCCTGGCGCGGTTTATTTACGCCCTCGGCATACCCGATGTGGGCGAGGAAACCGCCAAGGTACTGGCCCGTTCGCTGGGTTCGCTCCGGCGAATTCGGAAAGCCTATTCGGAGGTTTTGATTTATTTGCCTGACGTAGGTTTAGAGGTGGCTCATGAGATTCATAATTTTTTCTCGGATGCTCATAACCGAAAGGTAATTGCACAGCTTATGAGAGGTAGTGTTGCGCCGTTGATGGATCACGGCATAAGTCCAGAATTTGCTGCTTGTGCATCACTGGCAGGATTTATTGACAAGCTCAATATTCCCTCTGTGGGCCCTACAGGCGCGGAAAAGTTGGCGGTGAAACAGAACTCGCTGGAAAAAATAATAGCTGCTGATGGTATTGATCTTCGACAAGCCTTGAATGAAAAGCCCGCAAAGGCCGTGCGTGAATTTTTCGAAGTTGCTGCCAATGTTGAGCGCGCACGCGCCATCGAGGCTCAGCTAAAAGCCTTTGGCATGCACTGGCTGAGTGAAAAGAAAGTGATCGAAGGCTTGCCGTTGGCTGGGCAGACCTGGGTGCTGACCGGCAGCCTGGAGTCATTCAGCCGCGACAAGGCCAAAGCCGAATTGGAAAAGCTGGGGGCGAAGGTCGCTGGCTCAGTGTCTGCCAAAACTAGTGTTGTCGTCGCCGGTCCAGGGGCAGGTTCGAAATTGACCAAAGCACGTGAGCTTGGTGTTCAGGACATTGACGAAGCAGAGTTCAAGCAGCGCTTGAGGGCGTTTGGCGTTGAGCTGGGGGGGGTAAGAAGCTGCTAACCCGGCGTTGGCTGTGTAGTGCCGGGCAAGCAATGCGATCAGTCGCCGCGGTATTCGCAACCACTGGTGCAGGTTTCGTGGATGCGGATACGTGACAGCTCAGGCAGCAGCGGCTTGAGTTGCTGCCAGATCCACTTGGCCAACACCTCACTGGTGGGGTTTTCCAGGCCAGGAATATCGTTCAGATAGTTATGGTCGAGCTGCTCGTAGAGCGGCTTGAAGATCGCCTTGATCTCGGAAAAGTCGCGAATCCAGCCGGTATAAGGGTCAACTTCACCTTCGATATACACCGCCACCTTGAAGGAATGGCCGTGCAGGCGCCCACATTTGTGGCCTTCGGGGACGTGAGGTAGGCGGTGCGCGGCCTCGAACATAAACTCTTTGAACAATTCCACGGTCTTTCTCTCAGGTGGTACGCGGCTAACAGCGCGTTTAGCAAGGCGCGAATACTACCAGCTCAATGGCTGTTAACCGAGTAGCACAGAGGATTGGATACAGTTTTATGGCTGATTGCGCTCCAACCGATAGATGCTGACCGCTTCGTAGACTGCCTTGCGCAGGCGGTTTATGCCGCCAATAGGACGATGCTCGGGCAGCGCGTGCCAGGGGTTGAAGGACAGGTTGTCGCAGAATAGGTTCTGCTCGCGGCTATCAAAATCCTGTGCCGGCACCTTGATGGTGGCGACGGTTTCAAACGGTGAGATGGCTTCGCTCCACTCAACGCTGGGGTCTTCGATAGGCATGTAGTACTCGGCGTTCTGCCGCTGCACTTGCAGGGCAAAGCAGGCCGGTACGCGGTCCAACGACAGCTGCTGGTACAGCGCATTGCGCAGAAAGTTCGGCAGGTCCTGGTTCTGCTCAGGCAACTGATACTCGGGGCAGGCTTCTGGCTGAGGAATGACTCGGTATTTGATGTTGTGCTCGCCCAGTTTGAATGGGGCGATGGAGTTGTAGGTCGTCGCCACCGGTGTTTCCGGCGCCGGCGAGAGGGTCTTCAGGGCGATGATCAGGTGGCGAATTTCCCAGGTGCTGGGGTTCCAGCTGGGGAAGAAGGCCATGGCCTTTTTACCGTCGGCCTGGGCGGCGAAATTGCTTTTGTATTCGGCCACGTCGCGCACAAAAAAGGCTGGGTGATTGAACATCACGAAATCCTGCTCGCTGGCGTGCTGCGGGCTTTGCGTGAGTTTTTCACCTGGCACATCCAGCAGCTTGATCGCCATACCGCGCGCATCGCGGGCCCGGTCGAACTGCGGGTAGGCATTGCCGTTGGACAGGCGCATCCAGGCCTGCCAGGTTTTTCCCGGTTCACTGAGCACGCCGCGTTGCAGGCTGCTATCGATATCAGCGCTGACGGTAACTTCGGCCTTCATGCAGCCATGGGCCTTGGCGTGGGCATCACGCAGCACGCGGGTATTGTCGCGGTGCTGTTCGACCACGCGAATGGCATCTTCGATGATGCCTTGGGTCAGCGCGGCTTCATCGGCCGGGATCTGTTCTTCAGTGGAAACCGGACCGGAGAATTTCCAGCCGTAGTAGGCCGCCCCGATGGCCCAGCCGCCAATACCGATGACCAGTACGAGCACCAGCAATTTGCCAAGTACGCGGCCGAGCCAGAGCCAGAATCGTTTAAACATGGAGTCAATTCCTTTTAATTATTCTCAGTGTGCGATCACAGGCGGTGTTCAGTTCAGTTCTGGCAAGACGGGCCGGGCGTCCACTCCTTGGCTGCAACAGGCTGGAGCTGCTGTTCCTGCGCAGGGTTGCCCAAGACCTTGAGGTACTAGATCAGCGCCCAGCGTTCTTCCGGTTGCAGGGCGCGGCCGATCACGCCGTCTTCACGGCAACCGGCGCGGAATTCATGGCCGCGATTGCTGTTGCCGGTGACCCGGGTATCAAACAGGAAGCCGCCGGTAAATTTCTCGCTCTGGTAGCCAATCTGTTTGGGATTGAACTCGAAGTTGCCCACCCAGAACTGGGTCTGGCGTTCCGAGACGGGCGAGAGCAGCTGGAACAAGGTCGGCACTGAACCGTTATGCAGAAACGGCGGGGTGGCCCAGATGCCATCCAGCGGGCGCGCCTTGTAGCCGCGTTTTTCCTGCACGCCAATCGGCAGGCCGAAACCGTCCATGCGCCAGCGTTCACGCTCGGAAATGCCGGCATCCTGATAGGCGCGATTTTCCACATAAGCGGTGACATAAGCCAGGGCCTTGGCGCTGGAAATACTGCGCATGTCGATATCGTCCAGCGTGGCGCCAAACAGGCGCACATCCAGCTTGCTCAGCTCGGCCTTGGTCCAGCCCAGTTTGCTGATATCGAAGCGGTGGTCGGCGATATTGTCTGCAGTGGTCGGGTCGGTGCCGACGATCGAGGTCGGTACCACGCGCATACGCCATTCCGGGTTACGCGAGGGAGCAAAGCTGTCCTCGGGCTTCTTCGGGTCAGGGGCGTGGCAGTAAGCGCAGTTCTCGGTAAACAGCGCGCGACCACGGCTGGCCAGCGGCAGGTCGACCTTGCCGAATACTTCTTCCGGCCAGATGGGTGGTTGCAGTTGCTTGAGGGTTTCTTCCAGGGTGAACAGGTCACGCAAGCGTACGCTGGAGGCGTAGCGCTCGGCTTCGGCAACCGGGTGCCCCTCGGTATTGAGCAAACGCAAGGTAGCGCCGACCCCCAGGGCTTCGCCGACGTTGCGGGCCATGGGCTGCATGGCGGAGCCATTCCACTGCACCCAGTCGAATTTCCAGATATCCCAGACCTGCGGGTAACTCACTGGTGCATTGGCGATGCGGTAGTTGCTCGGATCGATGGCATCACCAAACACGCTGTTGGCAATACGACCGAAGGCATCGGTACGGCCGAAGCCTTCTTCGGTCGGATAAAGGCCGCGGTGCCAGTCATTGAACGCCGTGCCGAGCAGGCGGTCGAGCACCACCTTGAAGTCGCGGCGCAATTGCGCTTTGTGGTTACTGTATTCCTCGCCGAGCACCTGTTTGGCGAAGCGGCGGAATTTCAGTGGGTTGTAATAGGTGAAGGCCATGCTCATGCCGAGTGCCTGGCCAAAGCTGCCGCCGCGTATGGTGGGCACGGTGGAGGCCAGCGAATGTAGCGCGGCGCCGCCGTCGATGCGTACGGCCTGGCCTTTATAACGCAGCTCGCCGGTGTGGCAGGCTGCGCAGCTGATATCCAGATACTGCTCACCGCTCTCAGCATCGGCATGCCGTGCAAAGCCGACCGGCAGGTTACCGGGGTTTAGCGGGGAGGGCTGTTGCGCGGGGTCGACGAGGAAACCGAAGCGCGCAAGGTAGTCGGGGGTGGCGAACTTGCTGCTGCTGAATGGTAGCTCCAGAGCGCCGAACCATTCGTAGCGCAGGCCTTTCACCTGTGTACCCTGGGGAGTGTAGTAGTAGGTCTGGCGTTCTTCTGCGGACCACTGATCGAGGTAGTGCAGTTTGTCGGGCTGTTGATAGACCGGCAGGTTGGGGTATGCGATGAAATATAGGGCAACCAGCAGCCCCACAACCAGCAACAAAACAAGCCCATACAGGGCCCGACGGAGGATGCGCATGGATACTTCCTTGTGGCGTTTTTTATTTGTTGTTTTTATGCCTATTGCCGCAGCCGATGGCAAGCGGCCATTACAGCAAAACAGCGGAATTATGCTTCTGTTAGGCGAAAAGAAGGCTTTACAGTGCGATTTATGACGGATTAACCAACAGGAGTGAGTGCATGCATCCATTTGACGCGCCGAAGCCGCCTAAATTGGCGTTGCTGCTGGGCTATGCCGGCCTGGTGCCTTTCGTAACCGGGGCATTGGGAATCTGGGTCACGCCAGAGGGCTGGCGAGTGGTGGTTTTGGCGGCCTTGCTGGATTACGCAGCGGTCATCCTGGCCTTTATGGGGGCGATTCACTGGGGCTTGGCCATGCGGGCAGAGGATGCCAGCGAGCCGGCGCAGATACAGCTGGGGTTATCGGTGGTGCCGCCATTGTTGGGCTGGCTGGCAATCAGCAGTGGTATGCCGATCAGCCTGGCCTTGCCTCTGTGCTTGTTGGCGTTTGGCGGTTTGTATGCGGCTGATTTGCGGGCGGTGAAACTGGGCCTGGCGCCGCAGTGGTATCCCAGCCTGCGCCGGCCGTTGACCATTGTCGTCTGCCTGAGCTTGCTACTGGCCTGGGCCAGCGTGCTGCTGCGCTGAACTGAGCCAGCGCGCCACTGTCGCCAGGGTTAGCTCACGGCGCTGCGCCCAGTCGCCTTGAATGCACTGCAGCGGCTGTTGGTGGAGCCGCAGCCAGTGCTCGCACTGCTGGTAAAACGCCATGCGCTGGACTAATTCTGGCTGGCAGCGCTGGCCATCGTCGACCCAGGGCACATCGACGGGATTGAGCAGCAGGTGCAGGTGGTAATCGCGTTCGAGCAGGGCCTGTTCGATCCAGGCGGGGCAGTCGCCAAACAGCTCCTGGCTCCAAAGCATATTGCTCAGCAAGTGGGTGTCGAGAATCAGCAGCTCGGGGCGCGCCGCTCTGGCCTGGTCTTCCCAGGCCAATTGACCCTGGGCGATGGTGCTGATATCGGCGTAGCAGGTGTCGCGCTGCTCGCGGTCGATAAAGTGGCGCACATACTCGCCCACCAGCTGCCCGCCAAACGCCGCTTGGATATGCCCGGCCAACCAGCTTTTACCGCTGGACTCCGGTCCGGTGAGCACCAGTACTTTCATGTCTGGGCCTTCATGCGCTGACCAGGGCGCGATCACGGCGCCAGGTCAGCCAGCCGTTGACTGCCAGCAGGGTAAACAGCCCATAGAGTGCTGCCGTCGGGTACAGGCCTTGTTGCAGAAACAGCGCCACGAACAACAGATCAAGAACGATCCACAGTGGCCAGCATTCAACCCGTTTCTGCGCCATCCACACCTGGGCGACCAGGCTGAGCGCGCTCAGCGCTGCATCCTGCCAGGGCGCGGCAGCATCGGTGAAGGTGGCCATCAGGTAACCGAGAATAACTGCGCCACTGGCACCGATGGCTAAGCTGATCAATATGCCTTGATGGCTAAGCCGACTGACCTGCACGCCGGTATGGCTGTTGCCGCCGCTCGTCCATTGCCACCAGCCGTAGCCTTGCAGTACGGCATAAACGCCTTGCAGCAGCATGTTCGAGTACAACTTGCCGTCATAGAAGATCCAGGCGTACATCAGCACCATGACCAAGCCCAGTGGCCAGCACCAGCGGTTCTGCCGCACGGTCAGCCAGACGGCCCATACACCAAGGGCTGAAGCGATGATTTCCAGAGACGACATAGAACACCGGTGTTAGAGGGCGGGAATGGCTGGCGATTGTAGCGATTGCGCTGTGCGCCGTCTTGGCTGCACGGCCGCAGATGTTGGCTAGGTGGCTAATGGCTATGGCTTTGCCGATATACTCTGCGTCCCGTTGAGGAGGCATGGCGTGTTTAGGTCCGTTTTTACTGTTATTGGTGCAGTTTGCGTATTGGCTTTTGCCCATGTCGTCCAGGCGGCGGAAGACGTGCGTGCGGCAGGCAAGGCTTCAGCGACGGTGGTTTTTCTCAACCCGGGCTTCTCCAGTGAGCCGTTCTGGGTCGGTTACAGCGACTTTATGCAGGCGGCCGCTGATGATCTGGGCATGCATTTGCAGATTATCTATGGCGAACGCAATCCGCCGCAGCTGCTGGCAAAAGCCCGCAGCGTGCTGGCCCGCGACAAACAGCCGGACTACCTGATATTCGTCAACGAAATGTATACCGCGCCGGAATTGCTCAGGCTATTTGCCGATAGCCCGATCAAGCTGTTTACCCTGCACAGCACCCTCACACCTGAGCAGCAACAGCGCATTGGCGGTCCGCGTGAGCAGTATCGCAACTGGATTGGCAGCCTGATCCCCAATGATGAGCAAGCCGGTTACTGGATGACTAAAGCCCTGATCGCCAAGCTGCAAGGCAAACCGGGAAGCCTGCTGGCGTTTGGCGGAGTTCGTTTCACCCCATCTTCTAGTCTGCGCGAAGACGGTCTGCGCCGCGCCTTGCAGGAACATCCGGAGATCAAGTTACAGCAGTTGCTGTATGGCGAGTGGAGACGCCAGCGCGCTTATGAACAGGCGCAATTGATGCTGCCGCGCTATCCCGAGGTGCAGCTAGTGTGGTCAGCCAATGATGAAATGGCCTTTGGGGTGATGCGGGCCGCGCAGGAGTTGGGCAAACAACCCGGCAAGGATATTTACCTGGCGGCCCTGAATAATTCGGATGAGGTACTACAGGCACGTATCGACGGCAAAGTCAGCGCGCTGGTCGGTGGGCATTTCACCCTGGGCGGCTGGGCCATGGTGATGCTGCATGACTACCATGCCGGGTTGGATTTTGCTGCGCGCGGCGGCAAGGAACGGGTCGATCAGCTGTTCAGCCTGCTGGATGTCAAACAGGCCGCGCACTTGCGTCAACGCCTCAAGGTGCCAGGCTACGGCCTGAATTTCCGCCAGTTCAGCGCGGTGTACCACCCGCAGATCAAAGACTACGGCTTTTCCATCAAACCGTTGTTGCAGTAAGTCAGACGCCTGCCAAATGCAGCACCAGCTTGACCACACCGAAGATCACCAGCACAAACACGGCTGTGAACAACACACCGAGAATGATGAAGTGACTGGGCTTGCCCCGTGAGAAATCGCGGCTGCGGTTCTTCCCGCTTTGCACGCCTATTGCTGCGCTCAGCACGCTCTGTAGCATCTCCCACAGCGTCAGTGGTTTGTTTTCGTCTTCGTTCATAGCCACCCCTGCTTTGCTCTGACTGGTTTTGCTAAGTATCAGGCTTTGAGCATAAGCGCTTATGTGCAGACGCAGCAAAGCTCAGCCGGAAAAATGAGTGCAAGGGCTGGGGTAAGTTCGATACGGGCAAAGAAGGGAAGAAGGGCTCTGACAAGAGGGGCCGATTGGCAACTCAGAGCCCTTGTCGCAGCAGCCGATTACTCGGGCATGCTCCATGGTTCCAGGGTGAAACCTTGCTGACTTAGCTGCTCACGGGATTGCTTGAGCACGTCGGCAAATTGCACCGGGTCGCTGTAGATGGTGCTGGACAGTTGGGTGCGGCCGAGCAGGCGAGTGCTGGTACGGTCGATCACACTCAGGCTTAGGTTACCA
>DASRUM010000021.1:0-15436 GCA_035655415.1 Pseudomonas sp. | reverse complement strand
TGCCGGGTGTGGTCAAAGCCTTTGACTATAACCAGGTGACCATCGACTTCAATCATCCACTGGCCGGCAAGGCGTTGAGCTTTGAGGTGGAGATTATTGAGGTCAAAGCGCTCTAAGGTTTAGCTCGCTCCTGTGGGAGCGGCTTTCGTCTTGCGTGTTCCCGCGTGATCCTCGCGATCACGGCGGCTTACACAGATTGCTTTCCCAGTGCGTGCGGCTGCGCCGTACACTAGCCCGCAGGGTCTACCGTCGAGATACCGCCATGCATATCAAACTCGCCAATCCCCGTGGCTTCTGTGCCGGCGTCGACCGCGCCATTGAGATCGTCAATCGCGCTCTGGAAGTCTTCGGTCCACCGATCTACGTTCGTCATGAAGTGGTGCACAACAAATTTGTGGTCGAAGACCTTCGTTCGCGTGGCGCGATCTTCGTCGAAGAGCTGGATCAAATTCCTGACGATGTCATCGTTATCTTCAGCGCCCATGGCGTTTCTCAGGCTGTACGCGCGGAAGCAGAACGCCGTGGTTTGAAGATATTTGATGCCACCTGCCCGCTGGTAACCAAGGTGCATATGGAAGTGGTGCGCTACAGCCGCGAGGGGCGCGAATGCATCCTCATCGGCCACGAAGGCCACCCGGAAGTCGAAGGCACCATGGGTCAATACGACGCCAGCAACGGCGGCGCCATCTACTTGGTGGAGGACGAAACGGACGTAGCCGAACTGCAGGTGCGCAACCCTGAGGCGCTGGCTTTCGTTACTCAAACCACCTTGTCGATGGACGACACCAGCAAGGTGATCGACGCCCTGCGCAGCAAATTCCCCGCCATCGGCGGCCCGCGCAAGGATGATATCTGCTACGCCACCCAGAACCGCCAGGACGCGGTCAAGCAACTGGCCGCTGAATGCGACGTACTATTGGTGGTAGGCAGCCCCAACAGCTCCAACTCCAACCGCCTGCGGGAACTGGCCGAGCGCATGGGCACGCCTGCCTACCTCATCGATGGGGCGGAAGACCTCAAGCAAGAGTGGTTTGCCGGTGTGGCGGGTATTGGCATCACAGCGGGCGCGTCTGCACCAGAGGTGCTGGTGCAGGGCGTTATTCAGCAATTGAGCGAGTGGGGCGCAACGGGTGCGCAAGAGCTGCTAGGGCGGCCGGAGAATGTGACGTTCTCGATGCCGAAAGAGTTGCGAATGAAGCCAGTGTGATCACTTGCCTTAGGCTACTTAAATGAAAAGCCGACTCATGGAGTCGGCTTTTTTGTATTTACTGGCTGCGCTTACTACCAGCAGGCTTGAACTGTACCTGTTCCAGACTCACCTTTAACGCCTCGGCTATCCAGGCTGAGATTGCCACATTGGGCATCAGCAACTTGTGGGCCTACAGCCGTAGCCACCAGCCTGACGCAACGAGTTAGTGGCGTGCCAACAGCGCACACTTCAGCAGCAATGCTGTAACGCTGCTCGTCACTAATTACCGGGGCGTCCTCGGCTGTACCCGGAAACGCAAGACCAGGATTGCCGGCAGCAGTGGCTCCAAGGTTGTCGGTATAGCTCTGGTTTTGCGAGTAGAAGCGCTCCTGAGCCTGCATAACCTGCATCAACTTTGCGTGGCCATCAGAGCGGCCTGACTTCAGTTGATATTCTTGGTAGCTCGGGTAGGCAATTGCCGCGAGTATGCCGATGATTGCGATCACAATCATCAACTCGATCAGCGTAAAGCCGCGCTGCTGTCGCATCAGTTTTCTCTCCAATAGGTTTTCTCAATAGTCTGCGGATTTTTTGGGCAGTACCCAACATCCCCTGTGCATTTTATTGGGCACTTCTCACCTGCAGTGCATTCCGCTGCGCTGTTGTCGGAAGGGTCTCTGTCATTTAACACTTCGGTGCCGATGATGACCTTGGGTGGTCCGTTGTCACTGAAGACAACGGATGGGGCTGGTGGAATGCCTGAGCGGGTCAGCGCGTAGCTGCGAATGGGCGTTTCACTTCCCGGAGTTGCTCCTGTCCGTGAAAGAATGGCGCTGGCATCCTTCAGGCTAAGTGCGTAGGCGCGACCGCGCCCCACATCAGGGCCGCAGGTGGTGACGGTCTCGCCGCGCGGGCTAAATGTGTTGAAGAAAACAGCTCCGCGGAAGATCAGGGGCGACGAGAGCACCTTTTCACCTTTGGGTAGGCGCAGGAACCAGCCTTTACTGTTGGCCAGTAGTGTTTTATTAGGCACGTAGTTGTTGCCTGGCGTCAGTTGGGCATAAAGCGAGTTGATACTTTCACGCAGTGCAGGGAGGCCTTTATCTTCGTCCAGGGTTGCCAGTTGTGCCTGATCTATTAGGTACTGGTAAGCCTCGAATATGGTCAGATCACTTCCGTACAGCGCTTTGGCGGCAGCCAGCTGTGCTGCGGTCAGTAATGCAGAGCCTTCATCATAAGCCGCATTGGCTATGGCATTGGCTTCGGCTTGCGCTGTGGATGCTTGCCCTGCGAAGGCAAGTCGCTGGCTGTCCAGCGTATCGAGCAGTGCGACGTTACTGGCTTGGTTTTCTGCATTGTTCGCAAGCTCTGTGTTTTTCGCTGCCTCATCACGGCTTAAAAGATCTTCAATGCTCTGGGCTGGACCTGTAGGTGGACCGGCTAGGGTTTCCAGATTATCCAGTGCGGTCTGAACTGTTGAGGTGTCACCACCCGTTATGGCGGTATTGAGCTGAGCCAATGCATCTTCTAGTACAGTGCTGGTGGCACCGGCATTTAGAGCGTCACGCTCTGTTGTTAACGGATCGCTGGCATAACTGCTGTTCAGGCCCGCTAGCTCTGTCTCAAGCGAGGCAATAGCTGTTTCGTCTGCAGCCGTAGCCTTTGCCGCGATGATGGCTTGCTCTTTGTCGAGGATCTGCTGATGGCGCGAAGACAGTTCACTCTGCAAGTTGGTCAGTGTGCTGTAGAGTCCAGCGAGTGACTCGGCCTGAGTGTGCAGCGTGTTCTTTTTGTCGAAGGCAGCTTGTGCTGCTGCACTTGCGCTAGCGTACGCGTTAATTGCTGCTGTTTCTGCTGCAGTGGCATTGTCCAGATTTGTTTGGTTTTCTGGACTGTTATCTGCGTCATAAGCGGTTTGCGCGGCTTCTCTGGCGGCTACTGCAGTTGCCTTATCAGCTGAGGCGCTGTTGTAAGCCGCTTCCTTGGCTGCTAAATCACTATCCGCTGCAGTGCGGGCTTGTTGGAATGCCTGTAGTGTCTGTTGGCTTGCAAGCAGGCCTTGCTGAAGCTTGCTTTGCTCAAGGCTTTCAGGCGCGTGGGCAAGCAAGTAAGGGTCGGACGCCATTAGCGAATCGATGGCCACCTGCCGATCATTTGCGCTGCTATTGGCCTGTAGCATGGCGTTATATTTGTCAGTGAAACCCGAGCTGTTCTTGAACGCGGTGAATACATCCCTAGTGTCGGCTACGCTCTGGTTCAACGCGTTGATTTTGGCTTCCAGCTCAGCAATTTCTTCGAGAACTTCTGCAGCTTGCGCGTCTGTAAGATCAACGCTGGATACGTCGACTAGATCACTCTCAGTTATCGGCTTGTCTGGCGTGCTCGCAGTGGCAGCGTATGCATAGCTTGTAGGCTTGTTGAAAACATTTTCATCACGCAGCACATAGAATCGATCAATCGTGTCTTCGTTGAGTGGGTGAGCTCGGTAGCCGGAGCCTAGAGATATGGTGAAGTAGGTCTTACTGCCACGTTCGCGCACCAATGCGACGTCAGGCGTGTTAAACAGCCTGCGATTATTCAGCGCGTTAGCGCCGCCTAGGCTGGCAATACGCCCACCTACGCCAAGGTCGCTGGCCCCGGCGTTGGCATTGTTGATGTCAAAGCGGAATACCTGGGCGCGGGTATCGGTTGCATAAATAATGTCTGCCAGGCCATCGCTGTTGATGTCGATGATCACCGGGTCGGCAGGCATGCTATGGGTCATGTTGGAAAGCTGCAGGTTAGCCCCAGTCTCCGATGTATGGCCTGCACGCCAGATCAGCTGGCCGGTTTCGGCATTGACGATATACAGGCTGTTGCCGTAATTGTCGTTTGCTAGGGGGGTGTTCGTGCCGTCGTCGTCCTGCTGAGGGTCATAGCCGCCCGTGAAAATCAGGACCTTGGTTTTTGTACTGTTGACATTGATATCCGCCAACTTAGGCGTGGACCAGGTTTGTCCCAGTTTTTCGAAGCCAGGGGTTGTGCCCCCCTTGATAACCCATTTGAGAGCGGGTGATGTGATGGTGCCTACGTCCAGTGCGTAGTAGTTGCGGCCGCCACGGCGCATACCTGCGTAAAGGTAGTTTTTGGTAATGCTGCGGGATTTGGTCGTTGTATTGATGGCGCCGTACTCAACCCATAGGTTGATCTGCCCGTCCATACCATAGCGTTTTGCATCGGAGCCTTTTGGGTCGGTGTAGTAGGCGTTCAGATTTGGTAGTAGTTCTTTGGGAATAAATGAGAACTTTTCTTCCCCTGTTTGAGGGCTGACTGCATGAATAAAGCCTTCGTTGGTGCCGAAGAACATATAAAGCTCTTCCGGGGAAGTCGACGGCGACGCAGTGCCATTCTTGATATTTTCGACACGCACCAAGTCTTCATCGGTTTTATAGGCGACCAGGCGAGGTTCGTTATGCAGCACATCGGCAAGTTGTTGGCGGGCTTGGTTTGTTACAGGGTCCAAGCCACGGCCCCATTTGACGGCGTTGTCTTTGGCTGCGGCGGTGCTGACACCCATCAGCGCAGTGGTAATAGCGGCGTTAGCAGTTGTCAGTGCATGGGCGCTGGTATTGATTAGCACGCTCCCGGTCACACCAGCACCTGCAGTTGGAGATCGATCGGCTGCTGTCCATGTATAAATCTTTCGATCGGCAGGGTTGCCGAGCATGCCGGCTACGCCACCTTTGGCGACATCTCTGCCGTCTTGGAAGGACCAATAACTTGAAGCGTTTTCCCTAAAGAAGCCTGTGGTTTCATCAACAGCCGGTTGGCCATTCTTATCCACAATAATGGCGTCGCCGCTTGTGCTGTCTTCCCCTAGTTTGTAGCGCTTTACGTTACCCACCCAGCGCGCACCTTCTGCGGGGCGGAACAAGGCGTAGTAGAGGTCATTGCGATAGCCCAGGTTGTTATAGGCACTAACTGCAACGCTAGGTGTTGCGAACGTGGAGTTTTCCGCAAGGATCTCTACCAGAATCGATTTGAGAGCGTCGACCAGGCCGGAGGTGTTATCGGTTGTGAAATAGCGGCCATTGCCGGCGGTTGCGGTCTCTTGTAGTAGGGTCTGGTTGGTTGCAAAGCCAATGGTGTATGTGTTGATCGTTTGTTTGCCAGTCTGGCTGCTGCTGGCGTCCTGATTGGCCAGGTGCTCCGCGAGGTGGGGCATGCACTCACCACTCCGGCTGGTGCTGCTGGTGCCTGGGTCGCGACATGTGCTTGCCAGGTGCTGGGTGTTTGCTGCACCAGAGGTGTTGATCAGCGTGCGGATGTTATTGTTGGCTGAGTTGTCATAAGTGGGCTCACCGTCGGTTAGCAATATGATATTGCTTTTTTGGCAAGAGTATTGGATGGGGCTTTTGTATGTGCTGCCTGATTTTGAAGCGGCGACGCTGGGCTTAGAGGGGTTGGTCCAGCTATTGCCATCTTCGTAGGCCGCATTAGTGCCATTACCAAATTTTGGCGTTGCGCCTTTCATATAAAGTGCGGCTTCATAAAAGCTTTCCGACAGTGGTGTGTTGGAGGCACCATAGAGGCGATTAAGCTCCGCGATAAAGCTATTGGCTGTTGTACTGGCGCGGCCTGCCGCGATTGCAACCATGGCGCCTTCTTCGTTGCTTGTGTTTGGGGCTGCATCGAAGTGCATTAGCCCAATATTCACATCGTCGCTCAGGCGCAGCTCTTCGACTAATTCGTTGGTGACGTCCTTTACAACCTGCAGGCGTGTTTTTCTGTATTCATAGTTGTTCGTCCAGCGATCACAACGCCCACGCCAGTCGTAACGAGTGCATGTTTGGCTTATAAGTACTTCCTCGCATCGGTTGCGGATGCTTCGGTCAGCCACAGCGCAAGTTGTACCAGGAACGTTACTTAGCATAGAACCAGAGTTGTCGATTACAAACATCAGGTTGGGGCGTACCTGCTGGTCTTCAGGGAGTTTTCGGCTTACGTATATTTCAGTGTCGTCTGCAAGTGCAGTTTGCAGGGTCATGCTGATATAGCAAAAGCTGCCGAGGACAATTGATAGTGAGCGAATGTTCATGTCTTTAGTCCTGTTAATTGGCAACTATTTCAATAATCGACTCTATGGGGCGTTGCTGTATGAATACAGTCCCTTCCATTGTTTGTCCGTCTTGAAGGGCGCTTGCTGTAGTCTTTTCGCCGTTCAAATAAATTTGCGCGGTTGGGGTAAATGACAATAGACGATATGGGCAGTCATCACAGGGTTGAAACTCTGCATAGGGCTGGTTATTGGTCATGCGAATGGTGACATTCGCCCCTTCAATAGTCGTTCGGCTATTGTTGGCGGTTTCTGCATGGCTGATGCTGATTGTGGAAATGAACGATAGAATTAAAATCAGGCTTGTAATTGACTTAACCATGCTGGCGTCTCCTAACTTTTGGCCTTGATGTTCATAAAAGTGAGGCCTTGCGATTGGTCAGAGTAAGCGCCGTTTGGCAGTTCCTCTCTGATTTGTAGTTCATAGTTGATGCATTCGAAATTGGTGATGCTGGAGGCGCCGTACACGTCGTCTTCGCATGCTTTAGCCGGTGCTGTATTGCGGATGACGCTAAATCCGAGGTTCGCTGTTTGATCTTCTATGGCATCAATAGCTTGCTTGGCAGTCGGTTGAAGGCCAAGTTGCTCCAACTTTTGCGTGCATAAGTTGAATGGGTAGTCTTCATCGCAGTCAGAGTCAGCGCTTGAGTTTGAGGCGGCATTCAGTGCGCTAAGCAGTCGGTCGCGTCCGGTGGCATTGGCGCTGAGTGCTATAAGGTTTGCCTGGATTGAGCTTTGGGCTTGTTGAAAGGTTTCGTTGCGAAATTGCGAGTTGCTGGCCATGCGCTCTTCCAGTGTGGAGAACTGCATGGCAGTAATGCCAGCGATGGTCAGCACAACCAGAAACACCAACGCAACTATCAGAGTGGCGCCAGTCTGCTGGGATGGGGTGTGGTTCATCATGCTGCGACCCTCAAAAATTATTGCGTAGTTTAATAGTGGTGGTGAACACTTGGCGGGCCCTTCCGTCATCAATGACAATGGGAGCCGCGTCCAGCAGAACATAAGCTCGGGCAGGCGTTGGAGGGTTAGTGCGCTCGACTGAGTTGGCCAATACAGCAATGCGTATGGCGGTTACATTGCTCCACTTGTTTAATGCTGTAACGCGTTCGGCTGATATATATTGACTTACATTGTTTAGATCACTGGATTTTTCACTAAGCCCGTACTGAATTTGCAACGCGTCAATGCCTTCGATAAGTGGAGACTGCACGCCTATGAAAGCCCCTTTGCTGTTTGAATTGAAAATTAAGGAGCGGCAATTGAGGGTCAGGGGTGGGTGGAGGGTTGGGTCGTAGGGCGGTGTTATTGCACTTGGTGGTGCTATGAAGAACTGGTTAAGAATAAGTGCGTTGTTGTTGGCTATTTCATTTCCATTGCAGTCCCGGCGTTTGTCATCCGCTCCAAGACGTGGCTGGAAAATAAAGCTTGTACGATCAGATCGTTCCCATATATCAGCAGCAGCGTTGTCGCCGTCATTGCTACAGGCATCGTCTTCGTTGTTATTTGAATCGCAAGAAATATCACCTGGCTTGGCAATTGGGCTCGGCTTGTCGGCGTTGTTATCAGGCTGTACATACCCCGCATGGCGTGCGCTTTGTGCAATAAACTCCAGTGCGAATCGCCCGTTCTCCTGTAAGCGTGATGCGGCTTCGTTACTGGCGTAGGTTTGTTTTGATGCAAAAAATACTTGGATAACACCTGTCAGCAACAACATGCTGATAACAAAGGCTACTAGCAGTTCGACGAGGGAGAAACCGCGCTGTCTTGAGCGCTGGCGATGTTCGCGCGGGTTCATCGTTCAACCCTCAGTACTGTCGTTGTGCCGTCTGTTTCTGTTTCTGCTGCTTGTGCTTGGCTTTTAGGGCTCAGGTTGCTTCTGTTGAGCCAGTTCAAGTTGAGATCTAGGTTGTTGCCATCAGCTATGGCGTCAACCAGGGTGCCTGCGACGGGAGGGGTGATAAAGTCGCGGCTATTAAAGCGAGCATCAATTGTGTTGAAGGTTGCAATCGCTGCATAGCTGCACTGTGCTTCCCAGGCATCAAAGGCAGCCATTTGCGTGGCGTTGCATTCACTGGCGTTGACCTTTGCAGCCGTGCTGGGGTTGTAGTGGTCGGCGCACATGCGGGCTGGTAAGGCGGCGCAATTTTGCGGAGCGGCATACTGTGCTGCAGTGCCGTCTGGGTTGGTGCGCATGCGCTCGATAAAGTCTTGCATCAGCCATACGGACTGGGAGCGCTGGCCGCTGTCGGCAGTGCTTTGCAGCGAGCTAAGCTGCATGGCGGCCAGGCCGAGCAAACCTACGGTAAAGATCAGCAGCGCGACCAATACTTCGATCAGGGTGGCACCGTGCTGCTTGTATAAAAGTGGGCTCATATACGTTCCTTAATGATCAGCAGGCAGCATCGCGTGCGACTTTTTCAACTTCTGCACGGCCAGGGCGTGTCAGCCTGATGCAGCGTGCGGTGTCGCCCGCTGGCTCGAGGTTTGGCGATGACACTTTAAGAAGTGCGTCAACGCTGTTCGAGGCGGTTCCATCACGGAGGAAAACTAAAGCAGGTGGGTTGCTGATGCCTGAGCTGGTGATACTCACCCCGCCGGCACCTGTGAAAACTCGTATGACATCTGCATGGTTACAGTCGCTGCCAATGTTGGCGGGGCCTACACACCAGCCATCACTCCAGCCGTTGGCGGTACTCGTCCGAGGGATAACTCTGACATCCTGATTGAGTTTTACTGCTTCGCTTCTGGCAAATGCCAGAGACAGCATCATTTCGTTTGCCTGGGAGCTGACGCGTTGCTTGATTGCAAAATCGGTGACCGCAGGCGCCGCTATACCCATTAGGATGGCGAGTATTGCGATGGTGACCATCATCTCAACAAGGGTGAATCCAGATTGCTGCTTCATCATGCGGAATCCTGACTATGTGCTTTGCATCATTGTCAGTTGCCACGCGCGTTTCAAGCTCGCTTGGGATGTCCGGTGGATTAGCGCTGCTGAGTGGTCGAGAGGTAGTTGGCTACTCAAGGGCAATGTGCTCCGTCTTTCGATGTTTTCACACGGCCTTGGCGGTTGATTACCATTGTGCCGCTGTGACTATCCGGCCTCGTGGGGCAAAGGCTCATTGTGCCGTTGCTAACGAAGGTGACGCCTTGGTTACTGAAGTGAATTGAGTTTTTGGGCAGCATGCCGCTCCAATTTAGCGTGATGCTGTTGGGCACATAGAGTGTGCTGAAAATCTCTTCTCCAGCGTCAAGTTGCCTGTTGCCGTTGCTATCAATAAAGCTGCTTATGCTCCCGCTCCAGCTTTGCTGGCATTTGCCCTGTTCTGATAGTGGGCATAGCGTGACCCGGTGCTGGCTGGTCATCGCCAGGTAGCGGGCTTTGTTGGTCATGTGGAATAGATTGGTTTGCAGGCTGCGCAGCCTCTGCTGCTCACTCCATGACGAGAGTGCTGGGGTTCCAATGCCGATCAGGGTGCCAATAAGTGCCAGTGTAATAAGTACATCGAGCAGGCTATATCCTGCTATTGAGTCGGTTCTCATCCTGAGTTCCTGTTGGTGTTGTCCTTAACGCTCCTTCAGCGTAGTACAAAATCTGAATTAACCCAGTCGATATGGAGCACCTAGTTTTGCTGGATGTCATCGTAGTAGGTGGTGGGGTGTTGGGGCTTTTGACAGCGAGCAACCTTGCAGCGGTCGGGTGGCGGGTCGGCGTGATGGAGTCTGGCTGTCTTGGTCATGAGTCCTCCTGGGCCGGCGGCGGGATCGTCTCGCCGCTTTATCCCTGGCGTTACAGCCCGGCGGTAACAGCGCTAGCGCATTGGTCGCAGGATTTTTATCCGCGCTTGGGTGAGCAGTTGCTGGCGCAGACGCAGATTGATCCGGAGGTGTATGTCACCGGGTTGTATTGGCTTGATCTTGAGGACGAGGCCGAGGCGCTGGCTTGGGCGCAGCGTGAGGGGCGGCCGCTGCGGCGTGTGGATGTTGCTGCGGTAGAGCGTGCGGTGCCGGCGTTGGCTGAGGGCTTTGGGCGGGCGGTGCAGATGGCGGATGTAGCCAATGTGCGCAACCCGCGATTGGTCAAGGCGCTGCGAGCGTCGTTGCAGCAAATGCCAAACGTCACGCTGCATGAGCAGTGTGCGGTCACGGGGTTTATTCACGAAGATGGACGCATCACGGGTGTGCATACGGCCCGTGGTGATATGCATGCCGATCAGGTAGTGCTCGCAGCCGGGGCCTGGAGTGGTGAGTTGATGAAAACCCTTGGCATTGAGTTGCCGGTGGTGCCGGTTAAGGGGCAGATGATTCTGTACAAGTGCGCCGAAGACTTTCTGCCTGCCATTGTGCTGGCCAAGGGGCGTTATGCGATTCCGCGGCGTGACGGTCATATTCTGATTGGCAGCACACTTGAGCATGCGGGTTTTGACAAGACGCCGACTGACGAGGCGTTGGCCAGCTTAAAAGCTTCAGCTGTCGAGTTATTGCCGGCGTTGGCGGATGCCGAGGTGGTCGGGCATTGGGCGGGGTTGCGGCCTGGTTCGCCTGAGGGTATTCCGTTTATTGGGCCGGTGCCGGGGCATGAAGGTTTGTGGCTGAACTGCGGGCATTACCGCAATGGACTGGTGCTGGCGCCGGCGTCGTGCCAGTTGCTGGCGGATCTGATGCTGGGGCGTGAGCCAATTGTCGATCCTGCACCTTATGCGCCTGCTGGGCGGCTGGCTTCGGCTGGTTGAGCGTTCTACTGGGAGGGCGCGCGGCTAAAGCCCCTCGCACAATTGATGCTCGCTTTAGTCGATGCCAAGCTTCTTTAGCCGGTAACGCATCGAGCGAAAACTCAGGCCCAGGCGTTGTGCCGCGGCGGTGCGGTTCCAGCGGGTTTCTTCCAGGGCTTGCATGATCAACTTGCGCTCGATGGCTTCTAGGTAATCTTCCAGGTTGTCGATCTGGGCGAGGTTGGCTTCGCCGTTCTCACTGATCGGCACACTGTCGGCCAGGCGCAGGTCACAGGTGGTGATGCGGTCGTCTTCGCACAGGGTGTAGGCACGTTCGAGCATATTCTCCAGCTCGCGGACGTTGCCAGGGAAGCGGTAGCTCTTGAGCTTCTCCAGCGCGTCGTCATCCAGTTTTGCGGGGCTGAGGCCGGTGCCTTCGGCCAGGCGCTTGAGCATGATGTCGGCGAGCAGAGCGATGTCTTCGCGACGCTCGCGCAGGGCGGGCACGCGCAGTTCTATTACGTTGAGGCGGTAATACAGATCCTGGCGGAAGCGCCCGGCCGCGACTTCTCCGGCCAGGTCCTTGTGGGTGGCGCAGAGGATGCGCACATCGACGATCAGCTCTTGCTGGCCACCCACGGCGCGTACGGCTTTTTCCTGAATCGCGCGCAGCAGTTTGACCTGCATTGGTAGTGGCAGATCGGCGACCTCGTCTAGGAACAGCGTGCCGCCATTGGCGGCCTGGAAAAGGCCCTGTTTATCTTCGATAGCGCCGGTAAAGCTGCCTTTTTTGTGGCC
Organism: Pseudomonas sp.; assembly: GCA_035655415.1. Classification (GTDB taxonomy): domain Bacteria; phylum Pseudomonadota; class Gammaproteobacteria; order Pseudomonadales; family Pseudomonadaceae; genus Aquipseudomonas. The sequence continues at coordinate 3,639 of DASRUM010000021.1, read as the reverse complement.
AAAGAACTCGCTTTCCATCAGCTCGGTGGGAATGGCGCCGCAGTTGACCGGGATAAAGGGCTGTTCGCCGCGTGAGCCTTGCTCATGGATCAGGCGCGCAACCAGCTCCTTACCGCTGCCGGACTCACCGCTGATATATACCGGGGCCTGACTGCGGGCCAGCTTGAGTATCTGCTTGCGCATGGCTCTCATTGGCGGTGAGTCGCCGAGCAGGCGGCTGTCCACCGGCAGCTCTGCGCTATCAGTGCTGCGCAGGCGCAAGGCGGCGGCAACCAGTTCACGCAGGCGAGCGAGGTCCACCGGTTTGGTCAGAAAGTCGAATGCACCAGCTTTCAACGCGTTGATCGCGGTATCCAGGCTGCCGTAGGCGGTGATCATCGCCACCGGCACTTGTGGGTGGCGCAGCAGAATATGCTGTACCAGCTCCAGTCCGGTGCCGTCAGGCAGGCGCATGTCGGTCAGGCACAGGTCGAAGGGTTCCTTCGCCAGCCATTCGCGGGCTTCCTTGACGTTGCGCGCGCTGCGGGTGTCGAGCTTCATGCGCCCCAGGGTGATTTCCAGGAGTTCGCGAATATCGGGTTCGTCATCGACGATCAAGGCTCTCTGGCGGGTCATGGTCAGCTCAGTTTGCGCGGGTGGGCGAAGGTGATGCGCAGGCAGCTGCCGCCACCTTCACGCAGTTTATAGTCGAGGCGGGCCTGATTGCTCTCGCACAGTTCGCGGGAAATATACAGGCCCAGGCCGGTGCCCTTGTTTTCCGTGGTGTAGAAGGGCTCGAACAGGTGGTGCAGTTGTTCTTCGGCAATGCCAGGACCGTCATCCAGTATCTCGAGCACCGGCAACTCGCTCTCCGGGTCACGGAACAGCTTTAGCCAGACTTGCCCCTGCTTGTTCTTTTGCGCGCTGTAACGCAGGCCGTTTTCAACCAGGTTGCTCAGCACTTGAGTGAGCTGGTGTGGGTCCATGCGGGTTTGGATGCTGCCGCTGCTGGTCTCCAGGTGCAGGGTCTGGCCTGGGGCGGCGCTGCTGCGGAACTCGCTGGCGAAACGGTGCAGCCAGTACTTCAGGTCGAGCAGTTGTGGTTCTGCCTGGCGCCGTCGCGACAGTTGCAGGACGTTTTCGATCACCAGATTCATTCGTCGCGAGTGATCCTGAATGATCTGCGCCAGACGCAGGTCTGGACCTTCCAGTTCCTCCGACTCTTGTAGCAACTGGGCAGCGTGGCTGATTGCGCCTAACGGGTTGCGAATTTCGTGGGCGATGCCGGCGGTCAGGCGGCCCAGGGAGGCGAGCTTGAGTTGTTGCGCTTGCTGGGCGATTTGCGAGATGTCATCGAGGAAGATCAGCGTATGTTTATGCTCGCCGCGCTGCAGGGCAATAAAGCTTGGCTGCAGTACGCGGCCATCGGGTGCTGCTTGCAGGCTGGCAGGGCGCAGGCTGGGGTTGTGCGACCATTGCTGCATACGCTTGATCAGCTCCGGGCAATGCGGGTCGAGAATTTTGCCTGTCAGATCGGCATGCCCCAGCAGGTGGTTGGCGCCCTGGTTGGCCAGTAGTACGCGATGTAACTCATCCAGCACCAGAATCCCGGTGCGCATGCGTTGCAGAATCAGCGCGTTGAGTGCTTCCAGGTTGGCGACATCCGCTGCGCGTTGCTCGGCCAGGTTTTCGCTGACTTGCAGGCGGCGCGTCAGGCCCTGCACAAATAGCGCGGCGGCGAAGCATAGCGCGCCAAGTGCGCCGGCCTGCACGTACTGCGCGGCGGCAGCTGGTCGGCTGAGGCTGAGGTAGAAGGTCAGGTAGATCATGCCTGTTGCGGCGACTGCGGCAATCAGTAGGCCGATACGCCCGCGCAAGAGGATATTGGCGATCGCCACGGCAACAATCAGCAGGTTGCCGATGCCGCTGGGTGTGCCGCCTGCGGCATAAAACAGGCCGGATAGCAGAATCACATCGACCAAGGCCAGGCTGAAAACCTGCGTTAAGCCCTTGGGGTGACGCACGGTGGCGATGATCAGCGCGTTGAGTGCCAGATACAGCCAACTGCCGTTACGGAACAGCGTCGGGTGCATCATGTCCAGCAGTTCGCTGTCCAAGTTGCTGGAGACCAGCAGGGCTAGGGTAATGCCGATAACCAGGCGGTACAGGTGATAGAGCCGTAGAATTCGCCGGCTTTGCTCTCCGCTCAGGGAGAAATCAGCGTTCACCGGATTGTGGGCCTTGTTCTAGATGTGCCTGGCTGCAAAACCACTGTTGGCCTTTTGCCAGGGCATGGTCGCGCGGCACATGAGTGCCGCAATGTTCGCAGCGCACCATGGGGGTAGGCGCTGCGCTGGCGTTGTGGTCTTTGCTGCGAGGGGCTGCTGGCCGAGTAAAGCGTCGCCATAACCAAAATGCGGCTGCAATGATGGCAATCCAGAACAGTAAGCGGAACAGGCCCATGGCGCTCTCTTTCTATCGGTAAGCGGGCAGTTTAGCTAACCCACCTGTGTGCGCACAGCGTTGAAGCTGTGCGCTGAGTGCTGTTCCCGTCACTTTGAACAATAAGCCCTGTGCGGTGTTGAGCGGTGGACTTGCGTGCAGTTCTAATTTTGCCGTCCGGCCAATAAAAAGGGAGGCCTCGGGCCTCCCTCTTTCACTGCTCTTTGCCGGCTTAGTCAAACAGTCCGAAGGTCAGGTAGCTGAACCAGGAGCGGCTCGACTGTTCTTCGCTGTTGCCGGTTTTGAGTTCGTCCGGAATCTGCTCTTCGGCGTCTTCGTACTGACGAATCACGTCCTGGCTGGCGCGGGTTTCGCCCGGTGGCAGCGGGGTGTCAGTTTCGATCAGGCCCAGTGTTGCCTTGGCCATCCACGAGCGGCTGTCGGCTTCTTCTTCGCGCGGGACGAACTGGCCGTCGACCAGGCTTGGGTGGTCCGGGTAGTTGAGTTTGAGGGTTTCCAGGCTGGTGGCGGCCAAGTCATCCAGGGTTAGGCGCTGGTAGGCTTCGGTCATTACCGCCAGGCCATCGCCGACGGCTGGGGTTTCCTGGAAGTTTTCCACCACGTAACGACCACGGTTGGCTGCAGCCACGTAGGCGTTGCGAGTCAGGTAGTAATGCGCCACGTGGATCTCGTAGGCCGCCAGCAGGTTGCGCAGGTAGATCATGCGCTGCTTGGCGTCTGGCGCGTAGCGGCTGGTGGGGTAACGGCTGGTGAGCTGGGCGAACTCGTTGTACGAGTCGCGGGCGGCACCCGGGTCGCGTTTGGTCATGTCCAGCGGGACGAAGCGGGCGATCAGGCCGCGGTCCTGGTCGAACGAGGCGAGGCCTTTGAGGTAGTAGGCGTAGTCAACGTTGGCGTGCTGCGGGTGCAGACGGATAAAGCGGTCTGCTGCGGACTTGGCAGCTTCCGGCTCAATGTTCTTGTAGTAGGCGTAGATCAGCTCCAGCTGGGCCTGCTCGGCATAGCGGCCGAACGGATAGCGCGACTCCAGCGCCTTGAGCTTGGCGACGGCGCTGGTGTAGCTACTATTATCCAGGTCGGCCTGTGCCTGCTGGTAGAGTTCGGCCTCACTCAGGTTTTCGTCGACCACCGGCTTCGATGAGCATGCGACGGTGAGGGCGAGGATTGCGATCAGCAGCAGGTGTTTCACTTGCATGG
>DASRUM010000020.1:0-3364 GCA_035655415.1 Pseudomonas sp. | reverse complement strand
TGCGCGGGTCGAACTCGCTCGGGTTGGTGGCCATCAGGCGGCGCATGGCACCGGTGGACGCCAGACGCAGGTCGGTGTCGATGTTGACCTTGCGCACGCCGTACTTGATGCCTTCGACGATTTCTTCAACCGGTACGCCGTAGGTTTCTTTAATGTCGCCGCCGTACTGGTTGATGATCGCCAGCCACTCTTGCGGCACCGAAGAAGAACCGTGCATCACCAGGTGGGTATTGGGGATGCGCTTGTGGATTTCCTTGATGCGGTCGATGGCGAGGATGTCACCGGTGGGCGGCTTGGTGAACTTGTAGGCGCCGTGGCTGGTGCCGATGGCGATAGCCAGGGCATCGACCTGGGTGCGCTTGACGAAGTCGGCGGCTTCTTCCGGGTCGGTCAGCATCTGGCTGTGATCCAGCACGCCTTCGGCGCCGACGCCGTCTTCTTCGCCGGCCATGCCGGTTTCCAGGCTGCCCAGGCAACCCAGCTCACCTTCCACCGACACGCCGCAGGCGTGGGCAAAGGCCACGGTCTGCTGGGTCACGGCGACGTTGTAGTCGTAGTCAGCCGGGGTCTTGCCGTCTTCTTTCAGCGAGCCGTCCATCATTACCGAGCTGAAGCCCAGCTGGATCGAGCGCTGGCAGACGTCAGGGCTGGTGCCGTGGTCCTGGTGCATGCACACCGGGATATGCGGGAACTCTTCGATGGCGGCCAGGATCAGGTGGCGCAGAAACGGCGCACCAGCGTATTTACGTGCACCGGCGGAAGCCTGGACGATCACCGGGGAATCGGTCTTGTCGGCCGCTTCCATGATCGCGCGCATCTGCTCGAGGTTATTGACGTTGAAGGCCGGCACGCCGTAGCCGAATTCGGCGGCGTGGTCGAGCATCTGACGCATGCTGATAAGTGCCATGGTGTTCTTTCTCCCGGTGGGGCTGGTTAATCGTAGCAGCCCGCCGTAGTGGCGGCGCGGTTGAAAATTTGTAGGAGCGAGCCATGCCCGCGAAGCTTTTGCGTTGCCCGTTTCGCGGGCATGGCCCGCTCCTACATGAATATTGGCATAACCCGGCCGCGGCCGGTCTCTCAGGCCTTGGCGCGCTGTTCCAGCACTTCCACAGCCGGCAGCACTTTGCCCTCGACGAACTCGAGGAATGCGCCACCACCGGTGGAGATATAGGAAATCTGCGCGCCAACGCCGTATTTATCGATGGCTGCCAGGGTGTCGCCACCGCCCGCGATGGAGAACGCCGGGCTTTCTGCGATGGCCTGGGCCAGCACCTTGGTGCCGTTGCCGAACTGGTCGAACTCGAACACGCCAACCGGGCCGTTCCACAGGATGGTCTTCGAGGATTTCAGCAACTCGGCGAACTGCGCTGCAGTCTGCGGGCCGATATCCAGAATCATGTCGTCCTCAGCCACATCGGCAACCAGTTTGACGGTGGCTTCGGCGTCTTCGGCGAAGGCTTTGGCGACGACCACGTCGACCGGCAACGGCACGCTGACCTTGGCCGCGATGGCCTTGGCGGTGTCGACCAGATCGGCTTCATACAGCGACTTGCCAACCGGGAAACCGGCGGCAGCGAGGAAGGTGTTGGCGATGCCACCGCCGACGATCAGCTGATCGCAGATCTGGCTCAGGCTGTTGAGCACGTCGAGCTTGGTCGACACCTTGGAGCCGGCAACAATCGCCGCCATCGGCTTGGCCGGGTTACCCAGCGCCTTGCCCAAGGCATCCAGCTCGGCCGCCAGCAGCGGGCCGGCGCAAGCGACTTTGGCGAACTTGGCCACGCCATGGGTCGAACCCTCGGCGCGGTGGGCGGTGCCGAAGGCGTCCATGACGAACACGTCGCACAGGGCGGCGTATTGCTGGGCCAGATCGTCAGCGTTCTTTTTCTCGCCCTTGTTAAAGCGCACATTCTCAAACAGCACGATCTCGCCAGCCTTGAGCTCGACACCGTTCAGGTAGTCCGCCACCAGCGGCACGTCGCGGCCCAGGGCCTTGCTCAGGTAGTCGGCGACGGGCTTGAGGCTGTTCTCTGCGCTGAATTCACCTTCGGTCGGGCGACCCAGATGCGAGCAGACCATCACGGCTGCGCCCTTCTCCAGCGCCAGCTTGATGGTCGGCAGGGAAGCGAGGATGCGCGCGTCGCTCTTCACCACGCCGTCTTTTACCGGCACGTTGAGGTCTTCGCGGATCAGCACGCGCTTACCGGCGAGGTCGAGGTCGGTCATCTTCAGAACAGTCATTAAATCAGTCCTTCACGGGGGGCTGGTTGAACGGGGTTGGACAGGCTTGTAGGAGAAAATGTTCGGCGACATCCAGCATGCGGTTGGCAAAGCCCCACTCGTTGTCGAACCAGGCCAACAAGTTCACCAGGCGCGGGCCGGACACACGGGTCTGGCTGCCATCGACAATCGCCGAATGCGGGTCGTGGTTGAAGTCGCAGCTGGCGTGGGGCAGTTCGGTGTAGGCCAACAGCCCTTTTAACGGACCGCTCTCGGCCGCCTGGCGCAGCACCGCGTTGATCTCGGCCGCCGACGTATCGCGGGCGGTCTGCAGGGTGATATCCAGACACGAAACATTCACTGTCGGCACACGTATGGCTTTGGCCTGGATACGCCCAGAGAGTTCCGGCAACAGGCGCTCAATACCGCGGGCCAGACCGGTGGACACTGGAATCACTGACTGGAAGGCCGAACGCGTACGGCGCAGATCTTCATGGTGATAGGCATCAATCACCGGCTGATCGTTCATCGCCGAGTGGATGGTGGTGATCGACACGTACTCGATGCCCACCGTCTCATTCAGCAACTTGAGCAGCGGCACGCCACAGTTGGTGGTGCAGGAGGCGTTCGACACCAACTGCTCGCGGCCGCTCAGGCAATCCTGATTGACGCCAAACACCACCGTGGCATCGATATCCGCCTCGCTGGCCATCGGTTGCGACAGCAATAACCGTGGCGCGCCCGCATCGATAAAGCGCTGGGCATCGGCGCGACTGGTGTACTGGCCCGAGCATTCCAGCAGCAGATCGATATCCAGCGCGGCCCAGTCGATGGCCTCAGGCGTTGCCTGACGCAACACTTTCACGCAGTCGCCATTGATATGCAGGCAATCGCCGTCGACCCTCACCTCGCCGGGAAAACGCCCGTGGGTGGAGTCAAAGCGGGTCAAGTATTCGATGCTGGCCTGGTCGGCCAGATCATTCAGCGCGACGATTTCCAGCTGCGCGCCCGCACCGCGCTCATGCAGCGCACGCAGCACGCAGCGGCCGATACGGCCGTAGCCGTTGAGGGCGATTCGATAGGGGCGCTTGCTTTTTGGCATGTTTGGCACGAATGCAGTCAACCTGTAGGAGCGAGCTTGCTC